>NZ_JBHYUG010000016.1:0-84610 GCF_042749375.1 Streptomyces sp. NPDC059477
ACGTTGAAGTCTCCCGCCCCTCGCGCGGAGTTGGGCCCGTCGTGCCGGGGCTGCCGCCCGGATGAGGCCTCAGTTGCCCTCGTCGCGCTTGGCCGCTTCCTCCTCGGCCTCCTTGGCCTGGACCTCGGGGTCGAGGGCGGACTGGCCGCTGCCGTCGACGGAGGAGAGACGGCCGGACTCGGGGACCTCGGTGGCGGCCGGGGGTTCGACCAGCCAGTCGGGGTTGGCCTGCTTGTCCCACCACTTCCAGGCGGCGAAGGCGCCCCCCGCCAGCACGCCGAGAACCGCGACGACCTTCACCGCGCGGCCGGCCCTGGAGCGCCGCTCATGCTTGCGGACGAGTTTCTGGATCTCCTCGGCCGTCACCCCGCCGCGCAGGGCGGCGAGGGCGGCGGAACCGCGGCTGGCGGCCTCGTCCCTGACGGGCGTGGCGGCGGCCACGGCCTGTTCGATGCGGGGGCGGGAGTACTCGGCGGCCTGCCGGGCGGCGACCCGGGCCTTGAGGGCCGCCTCGTGGGCCGCGTAGTCGACCTTCGGCGGGACATGGGTGCGGGCCTGTTCCAGGCGCGGGACGAGATGGGTCTCGTACTGGACGCGGGCCTGGTCGGCGGCCTGCGAGACCTTGGGCGCGAGCCGTACGCGGGCCTCCTGCGCGTAGTGCGCGGCCCGGTCCTTGGCCGTGTCGGCGTAGGGCGCCACCACGTCCGCGGCGTGCAGCACGCTGTCCCTCGCCGAGCCGGTCGCGGCGCGCACGCTGTCGATGCGGGTCACGGGAATCCTCCTCCTCGGTGGCGTACGGTATTTCGACTTTCCACCCTTTTACGGATCATGCCTGCTGGGCGGGCGCGAGGCATGCGAAGGCGGGCATCCGGGTCATGCGTACGGCCGTGCAACGCCGTACCGGACGGTCGAGCGGTCGAGCGGTTGACCGGGCGACCGTCGGCCGACCGGCAAGCGATCACATGCCATAGCGGATGAATCAAATGCAATGGCGATGAATGATGAATATTGGGCAACAGGAGCTTGTCGTCGACAATGCCACGGATCGTCGCCGCGCGCGCCCGTGTGGCGGCGGCGAGGCCGGTTTTTCGCGGGCGATGCGCCCGTCTCGCGCAAGCGATGCGCCTGTGAGCGGGACCGGAAGCGGGTGCCGGGCGACGTGGCGTGCGGTCCGTGCGAGGATCGGGGAGTCACAGGAAGACAACGGAAGGCAGATCGTGGCCGAGCAGCTTTACGCCACCCTGAAGACCAACCACGGCGACATCGAGATCCGGCTCTTCCCGGACCACGCGCCCAAGACGGTCAAGAACTTCGTGGAACTCGCCGGCGGCGAGCGTGAGTGGACCCACCCCGCCACCGGAGCGCGGTCCACGGACAGGCTCTACGACGGCACGGTCTTCCACCGGGTGATCGACGGATTCATGATCCAGGGCGGTGACCCGCTGGGCAACGGGACGGGCGGTCCCGGATACCAGTTCGAGGACGAGTTCCACCCGGAGCTGAAGTTCACCAAGCCCTACCTGCTGGCCATGGCCAACGCCGGGCCGGGCACGAACGGCTCGCAGTTCTTCATCACCGTCTCCCCGACGGCCTGGCTGAGCGGCAAGCACACCATCTTCGGCGAGGTCACCGACGCGGCCAGCCAGAAGGTCGTGGACACCATCGCCACCGCCCAGACCAACCCGCGCACCGACCGCCCCGTGCAGGACGTGGTCATCGAGCAGGTCGTCATCGAGAAGCGCTGAGGCCACGGCCGAGGCCGGTACCGGGACCCGTCGCGACGCGGCCCCGGCATGTTCCACAGGGAACAAAAAGCCCCGCTCATCCGTAATGATGAGCGGGGCCTCGTATTGCCCGCCGACGATACGTGAGGGGATCGCATGGACCAGGCGCCGGGCAGCCCGCAGGGCCCGGGGGAGCAGTCCCCGTCGCCCGCACAGAGCCTGCCCGTCTGCTATCGGCACCCGGGCCGGGAGACCGGCGTGCGCTGCACCCGCTGTGAGCGGCCGATATGCCCCGAGTGCATGGTCAGCGCGTCGGTGGGCTTCCAGTGCCCCGACTGTGTGCGCGGCGGCTCCGGCACCGGGCACGCGCCGAGCGCCTCCACCCCCCGTACCCTCGCGGGCGGCACGATCGCGGCCGACCCCCGGCTGCTCACCAAGATCCTGATCGGGATCAACCTCGCGGTGTTCATCGCCGTCCAGATCCGGCCCTCGCTGCTGGACAGCCTGGTGCTGATCGGCCAGTGGCCGCCGGCGCCCTGGATGCCGACCGAAGGGGTTGCGGAGGGCCAGTGGTACCGCCTGGTGACCTCGATGTTCGCGCACGAGGCGATCTGGCACATCGCGTTCAACATGCTGAGCCTGTGGTGGCTGGGCGGCCCGCTGGAACAGGCCCTCGGCCGGATCCGCTACTTCGCGCTCTACATGGTCTCCGGACTGGCGGGCAGCGCCCTGACCTATCTGCTGGCCGCGCCCGGCTCGGCCTCGCTCGGCGCCTCTGGCGCGATCTTCGGCCTGTTCGGCGCCACGGCGGTGCTGATGCGCCGGCTCAACTACGACCTGCGGCCGGTACTGGCCCTGCTCGCGATCAACCTGATCTTCACCTTCACCTGGACCAACATCGCCTGGGAGGCCCACATCGGCGGCCTGGTGGCCGGTGTGATCGTCGGCTACGCCATGGTCCACGCCCCGCGTGAGCGCCGGACCCTGGTGCAGTACGGCACCTGCGCGGCGGTGCTGGTCGTAGTGATCGGGATCACGTTGATCAGAACGGCCCAGCTCGTCTGAGAGTCCGCCCGTATCCCGCCTTGCGGGCGCCTGTATCCCCTTCGAGCCCGCCCGCCCCTCCCGTTGTCCACAGCGCGTGCCCGATCTTGTGCATAGTGTGCGGGAACAGCTGTGCCCCCTGTCACCGACCAGTGTTTATGCAGGTCAGGCAGGGGGCGAACAAGCTTGCGGGGTGTGGTCCGACAGTCGTACCAGCGTCAACCCCCGAGGGGTTATCCACAGATCTTCGTCTTTTCCCCAGGTGAGATGTGGAAATTCCGCAAGGGCTGTGGATAACTCAGCGGATACCCCTGGGTAGAGGTATGGCCGGTGCTACTTCCACTGGGTGGAGACACCGAATCCGGCGGCGATGAAGCCGAAGCCGACCACGATGTTCCAGTTGTCCAGCTGATCGATGGGAAGCGAGCCGTCGGTGACATAAAAGACGACAATCCAGGCCAGACCGATGAGGAACATCGCCAGCATGACGGGCGCGACCCAGGCACGGCTGTTGAGCTTGATGGTCGTCGTCTGCTTCGTCGACGACGGCGGCGGCGTGTAGTCGGCCTTCTTGCGGATACGTGACTTCGGCACGAGGGTCTCTCCTGTCGATGCGCTGCGTGGCCGCGCAGGGAACTCGGGTCGGGCTCGGGGCAGCGTACAAGGGGACACTGAGTGCTCCCCCGGGCGTCCGTTAGCGTAGTGCTTCCGTGGCTCCGAAGGAGATAAGGGTACGTTGAGCAATTCCGCCGACTCCCCCGAGGACGGCTCCGAGAGTGGTTCCGGCGCCGACCGCAGGGGCCGTTTCCGGCCGGTGCGGGTCCTCACGGTGGGCGTCTTCGCACTCGCGGGCCTTATTTTCTTCACCAGCTTCAATACCGCCAAGGGTACGGATATCCGTACGGACGCCTCCTTGCTGAAGCTCTCCGACCTGATCCAGGAGCGCAGCCGGGAGAACGGCGAGCGGAGCGATGCCAACGCGGCCCTGCGCGACCAGGTGGAGTCGCTCGCCGAGCGGGACGACGGCCGGACCAAGGCGCAGGACGACGCACTCGCCGCCCTGGAGCAGAACGCCGGTACCCAGAAACTCACCGGCGAGGCCCTCACGGTCACGCTGAACGACGCCCCGCCCGACGCCACCGCCAAGCTCCCCGGCTATCCCGAGCCGCAGCCCGACTACCTGGTGATCCACCAGCAGGACCTCCAGGCCGTGGTGAACGCCCTGTGGCAGGGCGGCGCCGAGGGCATCAAGGTCATGGACCAGCGGCTGATCTCCACCAGCGCCGTGCGCTGCGTCGGCAACACCCTGATCCTCCAGGGCCGGGTCTACTCACCGCCGTACAAAATCACCGCGATCGGTGACCCGGAGAAGCTTCAGCAGGCGCTGTCCGCGAGTGAGGCGATCCAGAACTACATGGTGTACGTCGATGTGTACGGGCTCGGCTGGAAGGTCGAGGAGAACGGGACGGTGACTCTTCCCGGCTACTCGGGCACCGTGGATCTGCACTACGCGGAGCCCGTGGAGTAGCCGCCGTGCGGTAGCGGCCCCGCGCGGTGGCCGAAGCAGCCTGGAGCGGGCGTCTCGTCGTGGAGCCGCCGGTGCGCTTGGTTTCACGTGGAACAAGCCGGTCCTTGAGGGCACCGTCACCGACACCCTCCGGGTATGCGGCGGTGATCGATCTTGTGCCACACAAGTCCGGTTGCACCCGGGACTCGACCAAGCCTGTGGAGGCCGGGAAACCGGAGGCCCTGCGCCGTTAGTCTGGTGCGGGTACGGCGTGAGCGGCGGTGCCGTGGGTCGACGGAAGGGACGGCATGTACGGCTGGATCTGGCGGCATCTGCCGGGGAACGCGTGGGTGAAGGCGCTGCTGTCACTCATGCTGGTCGTGGCCGCGGTCTACGTCCTGTTCCAGTACGTCTTCCCGTGGGCGGAACCGCTGCTTCCCTTCAACGATGTGACGGTGGACAACCAGTGAGCGCGCGCATTCTCGTCGTCGACAACTACGACAGCTTCGTCTTCAACCTGGTCCAGTACCTGTACCAGCTGGGCGCCGAGTGCGAGGTCCTGCGCAACGACGAGGTCGCCACCGCGCACGCGCAGGACGGCTTCGACGGCGTCCTGCTCTCCCCCGGCCCCGGCACCCCCGAGCAGGCCGGCATCTGCGTCGACATGGTCCGGCACTGCGCCGCCACCGGCGTCCCCGTCTTCGGCGTCTGCCTCGGCATGCAGTCGATGCAGGTGGCGTACGGCGGCGTCGTGGACCGCGCGCCCGAGCTGCTGCACGGCAAGACCTCGCCGGTCGAGCACGAGGGCAGGGGCGTCTTCGCCGGGCTGCCCTCGCCGTTCACCGCGACCCGCTACCACTCGCTGGCCGCCGAGCCCGCCACTGTCCCGGCCGAGCTGGAGATCACGGCCCGCACCCACGACGGGATCATCATGGGCCTGCGCCACCGGGAATTGCCCGTAGAGGGGGTGCAGTTCCATCCCGAGTCGGTGCTGACCGAGCACGGGCACCGGATGCTCGCCAACTGGCTCGTGGACTGCGGCGACCAGGACGCGGTGGCCAGATCGGCGGGGCTGGCCCCGGTGGTGGGCAGGGCCACGGCGTGACCGCCCTGCGCCCCGAGCGCGAGTCCGGCACCGGCTACGGGGGCGACCCCGGGCACGGCGCCGACGACCAGGGCACCTCGTACGGGCAGCAGCCGTACGGGGGGCAGGGTGCGTTCGGGAGCGCGTACGACGGTTCGGTGGAGCCGTACGGCTATGGGGCTCAGCCCGCTCAGCCCGCCTGGTCCGACCAGTCTGCCCAGCCCGCCTGGCCTGACCAGTCCCCCCGGTCCGATCCGTCCGTCCGGCCCGGCTGGCCTGACCAGTCCGCGCGGCCTGATCAGCCCGTTCAGGCCCAGCAGCCCGCTCCGGTTCTGCCGTACGAGGAGACTCCGTCCGGCACCCGGATCCTGCCGACGATTCCGGCGGGCGAGGGACAGCCCCGGCACCCACGCCCGCCACGGCCTCGCCCGCAGCCGCAGCCGCAGGTCCAGCCCCACCCCCGGCCCGCCCCCCCGCCCGCCGACGACGAGACCGTCGCCCTCCGGATACCCGACCCTCCCGGCGTCAACGGGGCCATATCCGCCTCTGGAGCCTCACCAGCCCCCTCCGGCACCGATCCCGCGCTCGGTGGCCGTGCGGCCCGCAGGAAGGCCGCCAAACGGCGTAACGGGCGCCGCGGCGCCAATGGCGCGGTCGCCGGACAGACGACGGGAACCGAAAGCACCGCCACCCCAGGCACCGCCGAGACCCCCGCGCCCCCCCTCTCCCGAGTGGAGGCCCGCCGGCAGGCCCGCGCCCGTAAGGCGAGCCCCGCCGTGCTCGCCAGCCGGGCCGTCGGCGAGGTGTTCATCACCACTGGCGTCCTGCTGCTCCTGTTTGTCACCTACCAGCTGTGGTGGACCAACGTCCGCGCGCACGCCCAGGCCGGACAGGAGGCCAGCGATCTCCAGGACGACTGGGCCAGCGGCAAACGCACCCCCGGCAGCTTCGAGCCCGGCCAGGGCTTCGCCATCCTGCGCATCCCCAAACTGGACGTGGTCGTGCCGATCGCCGAGGGCGTCAGCACCGAGAAGGTCCTCGACAAGGGCATGGTCGGCCACTACGCCGAGGGCGCGCTGGACACCGCGATGCCCGGCGACAAGACCGGCAACTTCGGGCTCGCGGGCCACCGCAACACCCACGGCGAGCCGTTCAGGTACATCAACAAGCTCCAGCCCGGCGATCCCATCGTGGTCGAGACCCAGGACACGTACTACGTCTACAAGATGGCCTCGATCCTGCCGGAGACCGCGCCGAGCAACATCGGCGTCCTCGACCCCGTCCCCAAGGACGCGGGATTCACCGAACCGGGGAGGTACATCACGCTGACGACCTGTACGCCCGAGTTCACCAGCACGTACCGGATGATCGTGTGGGGCGAGATGATCGAGGAACGGCCGCGCAGCGAGGGGAAGCCCGATGCGCTCATCAGTTAAGGGCAGATGACAGTGGCAGCGACCACCGACGACACCGAGAAGCACATCGACGCGCCCGGGTCCGGGACGGCGACCGCACCACCGCGCCGCAGGCCCGGCGGGCTGGCCCTGGTGGTCAGCGTCTTCGGTGAACTCCTCATCACGGCCGGGCTGGTGCTCGGCCTCTTCGTCGCCTACTCCCTGTGGTGGACCAACGTCCTGGCCGACCGCAAGGCGAGCGAGGAGGGCGACAAGGTCCGCGACAGCTGGACCGCCGAGGCCCCCGATGGCTCCGGTGGATCCAGCGGAACCGGCGGGCCCGGCGCGCTGGACACCGCGGACGGCGTCGGCTTCCTGCACGTCCCCGCGATGAGTGACGACGAGATCCTGATCAAGAAGGGCACCGACACCCAGCTCCTCAACGACGGTGTCGCCGGGTACTACACCGACCCGGTCAAGGCGGCCCTGCCCACCAGCGGCAAGAACGGCAACTTCTCGCTCGCCGCGCACCGCGACGGCCACGGCGCGAAGTTCCATGACATCGACAAGATCGAGAAGGGCGACGCGATCGTCGTCGAGACCAAGGACAACTGGTACGTCTACAAGGTCTACGCCCTGCTCCCGGAGACCTCGAAGTACAACGTCGAGACCATCGGGGCCATCCCCGAGGAGTCCGGCAGGACCAAGGCCGGCAAGTACATCACGCTGACCACCTGCACCCCGGTCTTCACCAGCCGCTACCGGTACATCGTGTGGGGCGAGCTGGACCGGGTCGAGAAGGTGGACGAGAACCGCACCCCGCCGAAGGAACTGCGCCAGAGCTGAGCGCCCCGCGAGAAAGCGCCCTGCGAGGAAACGTCCCGCACAAGATCGCGTCCCACGAGAAAGGCCCCGCCGGAAAGATCCGGCGGGGCCCACTCACTCTCCAGGCTCTTCAGACGCCAAGGTCAGACACCGAGGTCAGACGCCAGGGCCAGCTACCGAGGTCAGTCGCCGCCGTCCCCGCCCCCGAGGAACCCGCCGTCCCCTCCATTGCCCCCGCCGTTGTTGTTCTGGCCGAAGCCGGCGGTGGTCAGGGTGATCTGGGTGGCCGCGGGGTCGTCGACCTCGTTGCCGCCGCCCGGGTCCTGGCTGAGCACGAACGCCGTGTCGCTCTGGTCGCTGCCCTGGGCGAACTGGATGTTGGTGAAGCCGGCCTGCTGGAGCAGCTGCCGGGCCTCGGCGACCGTACGGTTGGTGACGTCCGGCACCTGGGTCTTCTGCTGCTCGAACTTGCCGACCTCGATCGTCACCACCGAGCCCGGGTCGGCCGGGGTGCCGCCCGCCGGCGTGGTCTTGAGGACCTTGCCGTCCTGGTTCTGGTCCTGCGTCGGCGCCTCCGTGCAGGTACCGGTGAGGTCGCTGGCCTCGATCTGAGCCACCGCCGCGTCACAGCTCTGGCCGATCACGTTCGGTACGACCGACTGCTCGACCTCCTTGGCGATGACCAGGGTGATGGTGGACCCCTTCTCCACCTCGGTGCCCAGCTCCGGTTTCTGTTCGAGGACGGTGTTCGGGTCCTCCGAGGACTCCTGCGTCTCCGTCTTGATCTCGAACTGGTACTCGTCGGCCTCCAGCTTCGACGTGGCCTCGTCGAGGCTGTCGCCGAGCACACTGGGCACGACCACCTTCGGCGCCCCGGTCGACACCACCAGATTGACCGTCGTGCTCTTGTCGACGCTCGTCCCCTGGGGCGGGTCCTGGTCGCAGACATTGCCCTTGGGCTGGTCCTCGCAGGGCTTGCTGCTGATCGACAGCTCCAGCTCCGCGTTGGTCGCCTGTTTACGGGCGTTGTCCTCTGTCAGGCCGATGAAGTTGGGCACCGGAACCGTGTTGTTGCCGACGCCGTCGCCCGCGAACACCCACCGGCCGATCAGGATCGCGCCGACCAGCACCAGGACGGCGGAGACGGCCAGCAGGATGGTGGAGGTGTTGTTGCTCTTCTTCTGGCGGCGGCGGTCGGGGCGCTCGTCGTAGCCGTAGCCGCCGTCGTCCGGGTTCATCGGCGGCAGCATCGTCGTCACGCCGGCGTCCGCCGAGCGCAGGGCGCTGGTCGCCTGGTCGTCGGGATAGCCGCCGTAGCCGACCGAGCCCATCGCGGCCGTCGCCGCCACCGGCTGGCCGTCCAGGCACGCCTCGATGTCGATGCGCATCTCGTCGGCCGACTGATAGCGGTAGTTGGGGTCCTTGACCAGCGCCTTCAGCACGATCGCGTCCATCTCCGGAGTGATCTCCGGGTCGAACACGCTCGGCGGCTGCGGTTCCTCGCGCACATGTTGATAGGCGACGGCGACCGGGGAGTCGCCGACGAAGGGGGGCCGTACCGTCAGCAGCTCGTACAGGAGGCAGCCGGTGGAGTACAGGTCGGAGCGGGCGTCGACCTGCTCGCCCTTGGCCTGTTCCGGGGAGAGGTACTGGGCGGTGCCGATGACGGCCGACGTCTGCGTCATCGTCATGCCGGAGTCGCCCATCGCACGGGCGATGCCGAAGTCCATCACCTTGACCTGGCCGGTGCGCGTCAGCATGACGTTCGCCGGCTTGATGTCACGGTGGACGATCTGGTTGCGGTGCGAGTACTCCAGGGCCTGGAGGATGCCGATGGTCATCTCCATCGACCGCTCGGGCAGCAGCTTGCGCCCGCTGTGCAGCAGCTCACGCAGGGTGGAACCCTCGACGTACTCCATCACGATGTACGGGATCGAGACCCCGTCGATGTAGTCCTCGCCGGTGTCGTAGACCGCCACGATCGCGGGATGGTTGAGCGAGGCGGCCGACTGGGCCTCCCGGCGGAACCGGGCCTGGAAGGACGGGTCGCGCGCGAGGTCCGCGCGCAGCGTCTTCACCGCCACGGTGCGGCCGAGCCGGGTGTCGTGCCCGAGGTAGACCTCCGCCATGCCACCACGACCGAGCACCTGGCCCAGTTCGTACCGGCCGCCGAGGCGACGCGGCTCTTCCATAGCTTCCTACCAGCCCTCTCCGTCGGTCCCGGTCCGCACATCTGTACGACCCGGAGGCTGCCGTCCGGGCCTACCGTACCCGGCTGGAATGGTGTGCCCCGGCCAAGCCCGTGACCCGATACCGGACCGGTATCGCACTGGGCACCGAGGTGAAAGGGACGTGACCGGGGTCACTGCTTGGCATCGATGACCGCCTCCATCACGCTCTTCGCGATCGGCGCCGCCAGACCGCCACCGGAGATGTCACCGCGGTTGGCGTTCTCGTCCTCGACGACCACCGCCACCGCCACGGGGGAACCGGAGTCGGTCTTGGCGTAGGAGATGAACCAGGCGTACGGCTTCTCGCTGTTGTCCACACCGTGCTGGGCGGTACCGGTCTTGCCGCCGACGGTGACGCCGTCGATCTGCGCGGACTTGCCGGTGCCCTCGCTGACCACGGTCTCCATCATCGACTGGAGGATCTGGGCGTTCTCCGAGGAGAGCGGCCGGCTCAGCTCCTCCGGCTCGGTCTGCTCGATCGTGTCCAGGCTGGGCGCCTGGAGCTTGTCGACCATGTACGGGTTCATCAGCTTGCCGTCGTTGGCGATGGCGGCGGCGACCATCGCCATCTGGAGCGGGGTCGCGGCGGTGTTGAACTGGCCGATCGAGGACAGCGCCGTCTGCGAGGGGTTCATGTCGTCGGAGAACACCGAGGCGGTCGAGCGCACCGGCGTGAACTGCTCGGAGGTGAACCCGAACTCGGTCGCCGTCTCCAGCATCTTCTCGTTGCCGAGGTCGGCGCCGACCTTGCCGAACACCGTGTTGCAGGACCACTGGAGCGCCACCCGAAGGGTCGCGTTCTCGCACGGGATGTTGCCGTCGTTGGGCAGCTCCGTGGTGGTGCCCTCCATGACCCACGGGTCCGGCGAGTCGGTCTTCGCGTCGGCGTCCTCGTACAGCCCGTGCTCCAGCGCCGCCGCCGCGGTGACCACCTTGAACGTCGAACCCGGCGGGTAGACCTCGCGCAGCGCCCGGTTCAGCATCGGGTCGTCGGGGTTCTCGTCCTTCTGGAGCTTGCCCCACGCCTCGGCGTCGGAGTCCGAGTAGCCCGCGATGGACGCCGGGTCGTACGACGGGTACGAGGCCAGCGCCAGGATCTTGCCGGTGGCCGGCTCGATCGCGGCGACCGCGCCCTTGCCGCGCTCGGCGAGCCCCTCGTACGCCGCCTTCTGCGCGGCGGCGCTGAGGGTGGTGACGACGTTGCCGCCCTCCTTGGGCTTGCTGGTGAGCATGTCCAGGGTGTTGCGGAAGAACAGCCGGTCGTCGTTGCCGGTGAGGATGCCGTCCTCGATGCTCTCCAGCTGGTTGGCGCCGAACGCCTGCGAGGTGTAGCCCGTCACCGGCGCCCACATGGGGCCGTCGGTGTAGGTGCGGATGTACTGGAAGTCGCCGCCCTTGGCCTCGCGGTGGCCGGTGATCGCCTTGCCGTCCACGATGATGTCGCCGCGCGGGGTGGCGTACCGCTCGATGGCGACCCGGCGGTTCTTGGGGTCGCTCGCCAGTTCGTCGGCCTGGACGTACTGGAGCCAGTTGTCCCGCAGCAGCAGGGTCAGCACGAGCAGTCCGCAGAAGATCGCGATACGGCGCAGGGGCTTGTTCATGACGGGCGGACCACCTGGGTCATCTCGGCGTCGGGGTTGGGCGCCGGGGCGGGCGCCGGGCGGCGGGCGGTGTCACTGATCCTGATCAGAATGGCGATCAGCGCCCAGTTGGCGATCACTGAGGAACCACCGGCCGCGAGGAACGGCATGGTCATACCGGTCAGCGGGATCAGACCCATGACACCGCCGGCGACGACGAAGACCTGGAGCGCGAAGGCGCCGGACAGGCCGATGGCGAGCAGCTTGCCGAACGGGTCGCGGGCGGCGAGCGCGGTGCGCACACCCCGCTCCACGATCAACGCGTAGATCAGCAGGATGGCCATGAGCCCGGCCAGGCCCAGCTCCTCGCCGAAGGTGGCGAGGATGAAGTCGGAGTTGGCGGCGAACCGGATCAGATCGGAGTGGCCCTGCCCCCAGCCGGTGCCCAGCGTGCCGCCGGAGCCGAACGCCCACAGCGCCTGCATCGCCTGCTCGGAGTGGCCGGCCACGCCCTCCTGGCTGAGCGTGTACTCGCGCATCGGGTCCAGCCAGGCGTCCACACGCTGCTGGATGTGCGTCTCGAAGCTGGCCACGCCGACCGCGCCGACCGCCGACATCAGCAGACCGAAGACGATCCAGCTGGTCCGCTCGGTAGCGACGTACAGCATGATGACGAACATTCCGAAGAACAGCAGCGAGGTGCCCAGGTCCGTCTCGAAGACCAGGATCAGGATCGACATCGCCCAGACCACCAGGATCGGGCCGAGGTCGCGCCCGCGCGGCAGATACAGGCCCATGAAACGGCGGCTGGCCAGCGCCAGCGCGTCCCGCTTGACCATCAGATAGCCGGCGAAGAACACCGCCAGCACGATCTTGGCGAACTCACCGGGCTGGATGGAGAATCCGGCGACCGAGATCCAGATCTTCGCGCCGTACAGATCCTTGCCGAGCCCCGGCACCAGCGGCAGCAGCAGCAGGATCAGCGCGCCGACCATGGAGATGTAGGTGTAGCGCTGAAGGACCCGGTGGTCCTTGAGGAAGACCAGCACGACGATGGCGAGCGCGATGCCGAGTGCCGTGTACATCAGCTGGTTCGGTGCCGCGCTGCCCGCCTGCCCGATCTCCTGGAGCAGCGGCGACTGGTCGAGCCGCCAGATGGCGACCAGCCCGAGTCCGTTCAGCAGGGTGGTCAGCGGCAGCAGCAGCGGGTCCGCGTACCGGGCGAACTTGCGTACGACGAGATGGGCGACGCCCGCCAGCAGACCCAGGCCCAGACCGTAGCCGAGCAGGCCGGTCGGCACCTCGTCGTTGATCGCGAGGCCCACATTGGCGTAGGCGAAGACCGGGATGGCGACGGCGAAGACCAGCAGCGCCAGCTCGGTGTTGCGCCGGCTGGGCGCGCCGATCGCGCCGATCGTGGACGTGTGCTGCGTCGACGGGTTGGTAGTACTGCTCATCGTGTGACAGGGCCTCTCACGGTGCCTACTGCGTACCGCAATTGGAGACGACCTTCTGCTCTTCCTCCGACAGGCTCGGGCCGGGGCTGGGAGTGGTCGCGGGCGGGGACGTGGACTGGTCGGGATTCGGAGACGACGACTCCGCCGGGTCGGCCGAGGAATTTGGCGTCGGTGTCGGCGTCGGTGTCGCCTTTGACGTGAAGGAGGTACGGGTGGTTCCCGTGGTTCCGCCGGCCTCGCCCTCGCCGGTCTCGGCGTTCTTCGCGCTCTCGGCCGCCTGCCGCTCCGCCTGCTTCTGGCACGCGGACGCCTGGAGGGCCAGTTCGTCGATCTTCGCCTGGGCGTTCTCCAGACCGCCCTCGGCGATCGTGGCCTCCACCATCTTCTGCTGGTAGGGCGGCAGGTACTTGAGTTCGATCTCGGGGTGGTCGCGCTCGACCTCCGACAGCGAGACCCAGGCCAGGTCCTGGCTGATGCCCCGGTACAGGGCGACATGCTCGCCGTTGGTGCCGACGTAGTACTGCGTCTGCGTCCAGCGCCAGCCGCCGTACAGCCCGCCGCCGATCACCGCCAGCGCCAGCACTCCGTAGATCGAGCGCTTGAGCCAGCGGCGGCCCTTGCGGGGCTTGATGAAGTCGTCGTCGCCGTAGTCGCCGAAGCCGTCGGTGGGGACGTAGCCGGTGGTGTCGCCGGAGCCGGGCGGGCCGAACTCGCCGCCGCCCTGTCCGGGCACCTGGCGGCCGAGACCGGAGGCACGGCCGGCCGGGGTCTGCATGATGCCGTTGTCGTTGAGCGGGAGCTGGGTCTCGGCGACCGCGCCGACGATCACCGGGGCGTCGGAGAGCTGCCCGGCGAGGGTGTCGGGGGTGTCCAGGTCCAGTACGTCGGCGATGATCACCGTGATGTTGTCGGGGCCGCCGCCGCGCAGCGCGAGCTGGATCAGCTCGTGCACGGTCTCCTGCGGGCCCTGGTAGCTGGCGAGGGTGTCCTCCAGCGTCTGGTGCGAGACCACGCCGGACAGCCCGTCGGAGCAGATCAGATACCGGTCTCCCGCCCGGACCTCCCGGATCGACAGATCCGGCTCGACATGGTCGCCGGAGCCCAGCGCCCGCATCAGCAGGGAGCGCTGCGGATGGGTGGTGGCCTCCTCCTCGGTGATCCGGCCCTCGTCGACGAGCCGCTGCACCCAGGTGTGGTCCTGCGTGATCTGGGTGAGGACGCCGTCGCGCAGCAGATACGCGCGCGAGTCGCCGACATGGACGAGGCCCAGGCGCTGGCCGGTCCACAGCAGGGCGGTGAGCGTGGTGCCCATGCCCTCCAGCTGGGGGTCCTCCTCGACCATCGCGCGCAGCTGGTCGTTGGCCCGCTGCACGGCGGTGCCGAGCGAGGTGAGGATGTCGGAGCCCGGGATGTCGTCGTCGAGGGCGACGATGGTGGAGATGGCCTCGGAGGAGGCGACCTCGCCTGCGGCGGCGCCGCCCATGCCGTCGGCGATGGCGAGCAGCCGCGGACCGGCGTAACCGGAGTCCTCGTTGCCCTCCCGGATCATGCCCTTGTGCGATCCGGCGGCGAAGCGCAGTGACAGGCTCATGCCCACCTCGCCCGTCGGCTCCGGGTACAGCCGGTCGTGTCGAGCCACACTGCCCACCCTCCGGTCGGGAGCGTGCGAGGGTCCCGGGTGAGGGCCGCCGCCGCGCGCTCGCTCCGCTCGCGCTCACTCATGATGTAGCACTACTTCCGCAGCTCGATGACCGTCTTGCCGATGCGGATCGGCGCACCCAGCGGAACCGGCGTCGGCGTCGTCAGCCGGTTCCGGTCGAGGTACGTGCCATTGGTGGAGCCGAGATCCTCGACGATCCACTGGCCGTCCCGGTCCGGGTAGATCCTGGCATGGCGGCTGGAGGCGTAGTCGTCGTCCAGCACGATGGTGCTGTCGTGCGCGCGGCCCAGCGTGATGGTCTGGCCCTGGAGCGCGACCGTGGTGCCGGTGAGGGTGCCCTCCGTCACCACCAGCTTGGTCGGTGCGTTACGGCGGGACCGGCCGCCGGCCGGTTGCTGGCGCTGCTGCGGAGGCGCCTGGCGGGCCGCTTGCTGCGGCCGGCCGGATTCTCGTCGGGACCCGCGCTGAGTGACGCGCGTACCGAACAGATCGCTGCGGATGACCTGCACGGCCACGATCACGAACAGCCACAGTACGGCCAGAAAACCCAGCCGCATGACCGTGAGGGTCAGCTCTGACATTGCCCCCGGTTCACCCTTCGGCTTGCCTATAGATAACGGTGGTGCTGCCCACGACGATCCGCGAGCCGTCGCGGAGCGTAGCGCGGGTGGTGTGCTGCCCGTCCACCACGATGCCGTTGGTGGACCCGAGATCCTGGATCGTCGAGGGCGTTCCGGTCCGGATCTCACAGTGCCGGCGGGAGACGCCGGGGTCGTCGATCCGCACGTCGGCTTCGGTGCTGCGGCCCAGCACGAGCGTCGGGCGGGAGATCTGATGGCGGGTGCCGTTGATCTCGATCCAGTGTCTGGTACGGCCGCCCGCGCCCGTGCTCGGTCCGGCGGGGACCGCAGCGGGCGGCGGATACCCGTACCCCCCGCCCTGGCGTGCGCCGCCGCCTGGTGGCGGGGCGGCGGGCATGGGGGGAGCGCCGGCGGGCTGGGCCGGATAGCCGGGGCCGCCGCCGGGCCGCTGCGGGCCGGCGGGCGGAGGCGTGATCGGCCCCGAGGGGCCGGGCTGGCTGGTGGAGGAGGCGAGCGTCCGGCTGCGCACCCGGTACAGGCCGGTGTCGAGATCCTCCGCCTTCTCCAGATTGACCTTGATCGGCCCCAGGAAGGCGTACCGCTGCTGCTTGGCGTAGTCGCGCACCATCCCGGCCAGCTCGTCCCCGAGCTGCCCGGAGTAGGGGCTGAGCCGCTCGAAGTCCGGCGCGCTCAGCTCCACGATGAAGTCATTGGGTACGACGGTCCGGTCCCGGTTCCAGATCGTGGCGTTGTTGTCGCACTCGCGCTGGAGCGCACCGGCGATCTCCACGGGCTGGACCTCGGACTTGAAGACTTTGGCGAAGGTGCCGTTGACCAGACCTTCGAGACGCTGCTCGAATTTCTTCAGGACTCCCATGGGGCACCTCCTCCGTCGTTGCCACTGTGGGTACTGCGGATACTGCGGTTGCTACAGGCAGTGCGGGTACTGCGAGTGCTGCGGGTACTACGGGTAACGCGGGTACTACGAGTACTACGGGTGACGCGGGTGTCACGGACGGTGCGCGCGGTGCGCGTGCCGCTCTGTGTGGTGCTCTGCTTACCAGTACTGCTTACTTGGTAGTGCTTACTGATCGTATCCACGCGCGGCTCAATCGGCTGGTTCCCCCTGTCGGGCCGGTCGACGGTTTCGTCGACGGATTGTCGACGCCTGCGACCGTTCCCGCTGGAGCGCCTCTTCGAACTCCTTCTGGCTTCCTTCCGGCCCTTCCGGGGCGTGGCCCTGCCCACAGGATCGTAGAGGCGGCCGGCGACCAGTGTCCCGCACTGCGCTGTGGAGACCGCCCGGCTCCGGGGAGACGGGGTGGACCGGTACGAGGTTGATACGTGGGCGGGGGGTTTGTCGGGGGCGGCGGGGAGGGGTTCGGCGGGGTGGGGCGGAGGGGGCGGGACGGGGCCCTCACAAGGGCTCCTGCTCCGGATAAGGGATGTGAATCCACCGGGTCCAGCGTGCTAATGTTCTGCGTGTCGGAAGGCGCCAGCCCCTAGCGGGGCGAGGCCCGAGGACGCACCCAATGCGCGGGTGGCGGAATAGGCAGACGCGCTGGATTCAGGTTCCAGTGCCCGCAAGGGCGTGGGGGTTCAACTCCCCCCTCGCGCACCACGAAGTACCGATGATCGGGCCTTCACCAGTGACGGAAGTCACGGTGGGGGCCCGTTTTTCGTTGGTCGGGTCGGTGGGGGGAGCAGCGGTGAGGTATGTCACGGTCGGGGGACCGTCATGAGCGTAGGTAGGCCAGTACTGCCAGGACTCTTCGGTGGGTTTCGGCTGTGGGGGGTAGGTCTAGTTTCGTGAGGATGCTGGTGATGTGTTTGCCTATCGCCGCTTCTGAGACGAACAGGGCTCGGGCGATGGCGCTGTTGGAGCTGCCCTGGGCGATGAGGGCGAGGACTTCGTGTTCTCGGGGGGTGAGGCGTTCCAGGGGGTCTCGGCGGCGGCGGAGGAGTTGGCGGACTACCTCCGGGTCGACGACCGTGCCGCCCGCGGCCACCTCGGTCAGGGCCTCGGTGAATTCTCCTACCTGGCCCACCCGGTCCTTGAGGAGGTAGCCGACGCCGGTGCCGTCGCCGGAGTCGAGGAGGTCGGCGGCGTAGGTGCGCTGGACGTACTGGCTGAGGACCAGGACCGGGAGGGTCGGGCGGTGTTCGCGCAGGCGGACCGCGGCCTGGAGGCCCTCGTCCTGGAAGCCGGGGGGCATCCGGACGTCGGTGACCACGATGTCGGGGGCGTGGTCGGTGACCGCGGTGATCAGGGATGGCGCGTCGCCGACGGCTGCGGCGACCTCGTGGCCGCAGCGTTCCAGGAGCGCGATGAGGCCGTCGCGGAGCAGGACGCTGTCCTCGGCCAGTACTACGCGCAGCGCTCGGTCTCGGTCCGCTCGCAAGGGATCTCCACACGCAACAGGGACGGTCCGCCCGGCGGACTGGACAGCGAGAGTGTGCCATTCAGGACCGATACGCGGTCGGCCAGGCCCGTCAGGCCTGTGCCCCTTGCCGGGTCGGCGCCGCCGTTCCCGTTGTCCTGGATGGTCAGGCGCAGGCGGCCCGTGTGGTGTGCGCCGGTGATCCGCGCCCGGGTCGCGCCGCTGTGTCTGGCCGCGTTGGCCAGTGCCTCGCAGACCACGAAGTACGCGGCGGCCTCAACGGACCGGGGGAGCCGTCCCGACAGGTGGAGTTCGACGTCCACGGGGACGGCCGAGCGGTCGGCGGCGTCGGTGACGGCGGCCTCCAGGCCGTAATCGGCCAGCACCTGGGGGTGGATGCCGTGGATCAGTTCGCGTAGTTCCGCGAGGGCCTTGCCCGCCTCTTCGTGGGCCTTCGCCAGCTGGTCGGCCAGGGGGCCCGGCGGGACGTCCAGGCGGGCCAGGCCCAGCGTCATCGACAGGGCCACCAGGCGCTGCTGGGCCCCGTCGTGCAGATCGCGCTCGATGCGGCGCCGCTCTGCCTCGAAGGCGTCCACCAGCCGGACCCGGGAGCGGGACAGTTCGACCAGCCGGGCGCCCAGGTCGGTGTCGCGCGGGGCGATCAGCAGCCGGGTCAGCTCGGCGCGGGCGCCCGCGGCGGCGCCGAGCGCGTAACCGCCCAGCGCCAGCAGCACCAGGCCGAGGACGGCCACGCCGAACGCCGTCGGCCAGCCCGTCACCGTCCACTGCTTGAGGACCTTCGCCTCCTCGCCCCCGCCGATGACGGCCAGTTGGAGCGGGGTGGTGATCAGGGAGAGGGGGCAGAGGAGGGCCGCCGTGAGGATCAGGGCGTCCGCCGGCCAGAGGATCAGGGCGAGGAGGAGGGTGTATCCCAGTTCGCGCCAGGTGGTCTGTTCGCGCAGCCGGGTGCGCAGCCACGGCCATGCGCCGGGTTCGGTGACCGGCTGGTGCGGGTTGCGTGCCGGGTCCTGGTCGATCAGGCGCAGCCGGTGCCGTTCCAGCCGGGCCACCGGCAGGCCCGCCAGCGCCGTCAGCACCAGCAGCGGCAGCCCCACCAGCACGATCGCCAGCAGCCCGCCGACGGCCACCGCGCTCGCCATGGCCACCAGCGCGACCAGCCCGGCCAGCGCCCCGGTCAGCAGGTAGCCCGCCGCACGCCACGGCCACCAGGAGGTGACGAAACCGGGGCCGGACATGGCCTGCCACACGTTGCGAGGGTGCATGCCCGTCACCGTAGGACCGGGTTGGCGGCGCGCACCATCGGGCCGGGGGTGGGGTGGGGGTAGTGCCAGACCTACCTCAGGTCTCCGTTCTGCCGCAATGCGCCGGGGTGGCTTCGGGGGGTTTGGTGGGGGTGGCGGGATCGGTTGGGCCGGGGTCGGTCGGGCTGGGTTTCGGGTGGGGGCTGGGCTTTCGGGTGGGGGCTGCCCGGTGGTGCCCGATGGTGCCGGGTCGTGCCCGGTGGTGCCGGGTCGTGCCCGGTGGTGCCCGGTGGTGCCGGGTCGTGCCCGGTGGTGCCCGGTCGTGCCCGGTGGTTTCGGTTTTCCGCTCCGGCCCCGGTTCTCGCTTCCGTCCATCCGTCCGACAAGCAAGGGGAAACGATGAACGACGACGCGATCCGGCTGCGGGCCGTCAGCCGGTCGTACGGGGTCGGCGGCAGTGCCGTCGCCGCGCTCGACCGGGTCTCCCTGGGCTTTCCCCGGGCGACCTTCACCGCCGTCATGGGGCCCTCGGGGTCCGGCAAGTCGACGCTGCTCCAGTGCGCGGCGGGGCTGGACCGGCCCACCTCGGGCTCGGTGACCGTGGGGGACACCGAGCTGACCGGGTTGAGCGAGAGCAGGCTGACACTGCTGCGGCGCGAGCGGATCGGGTTCGTCTTCCAGGCGTTCAACCTGCTGCCGTCGCTGACCGCCGAGCAGAACGTGGCGCTGCCGCTGCGGCTGGCCGGCCGGCGGGTGCCCCGGGCCCGGGTGCGCGAGGTGCTCGACCGGGTCGGCCTCGGCGACCGCGCCCGGCACCGGCCGGCCGAGCTGTCCGGTGGCCAGCAGCAGCGCGTCGCGCTCGCCCGCGCCCTGATCACCCGGCCCGAGGTGCTGTTCGCCGACGAGCCGACCGGCGCGCTCGACTCGCGGACCGGCCGCGAGGTGCTCGGCCTGCTGCGCGGCATGGTCGACGGGGAGGGCCGGACGATCGTCATGGTCACCCACGACCCGGTCGCCGCCTCCTACGCCGACCGCGTGGTCTTCCTGGTCGACGGCCGTGTCGACGGCGAACTGGCCGGGGCGGGCGCCGACCGGATCGCGGCCCGGATGACCGGGCTGGAGGCCACGCCGTGCTGAGCACCGCCCTGCGCACTCTGTGTACCCGCTGGGTCACCTTCGCCGGCAGCTTCGTCGCCCTGTCGCTGGGCGTGGCGCTGATCGCCGTCATGGGGCTGGCCCTCGCCTCCTCCCTGGACGCGCCCGAGCGGGGGCCGGAGCGGTTCGCCGCCGCGCCGGTCGTCGTCCAGGGGCAGGACACCCTGACCGTGCCCACGCCGATCGGCGACCGCGGCCAGGAACTCGCCCGGCCACGGGCCGTGCCCGCCGCGACCGTCGCCGTGCTGCGCGGCCTCGGGACCGTCGTGGAGGACCGGTCGTTCGCCGTGCGGGCCGTCGGCGGGCCCGCCGATCTCGTGGGCCATCCCTGGTCCACGGCCGCCTTCGCCCCGTACGAGATCGACCGGGGGCGGGCGCCCCGGGCCGCCGATGAGGTCGTCGTCAGCGGGGACTGGGTCAGGCCGGGCGGTGAGGTGCGGACCGGTGACGGGACCCTGCGGGTCGTCGGTACGGTGACCGGGCTCGGTTTCGAGGACGCCGTGTTCTACACCGATGCCCGCGCCGCCGAACTGGCGCCGGTCAGCCGTCAGCTCGTCGTGGACGCCGACCCGGCGGCCGTGCGGGAGGCGGTGCGCGGCAGCGGCGCCGAGGTGCTCACCGGGCACGCGCGCCGGTACGCCGACGCCGACCCGGACCGCGACAGCGAGGCCCTCACCGCGATGAACGCCCTGTTCGGCACGGCCGGCGGGGTCACCGGGTTCGTGTCGGTCTTCGTGGTCGCCTCCACCTTCGCCTTCGCCGTGGCCCAGCGGCGCCGCGAGTTCGGGCTGCTGCGCACCGCCGGGGCCACCCCCGGGCAGCTGCGCCGCATGGTCGTCGCCGAGGCGCTGGCCGTCGGGGTGCTCGCGTCCGCCGCCGGGTGCGTGCTCGGCTCGTACGGGGCGCCGAAGCTCGCCCGGTGGGCGGTGGGGGAGGGGCTCGCGCCGCGCTGGTTCGGCATCGGTGACCCTGTCTGGCCGTACCACCTGGCCTTCTGGACCGGGCTGCTGGTGGCGCTGTGCGGGGTGCTGGCCGCGTCCTGGCGGGCCGGGCGCACCGGGCCCACCGAGGCGCTGCGCGAGGCGTCCGTGGACAGCCGGGCGATGACCCGGGGGCGTCTGCTGTGCGGCGCGGGCCTGCTGGCGACCGCCGTCGTGATGCCGGTGCTGGCCCTGGTGGGCGACCCGGGCGAGCTGTTGCAGCGCAAGACCTATGTGAGCCGGCCGATGCTGCTGATCACCGCCGTCGCGCTGCTCGCGCCGGTCGTGGTCCGGCCGCTGACCCGGCTGATCGCCTGGCCGCTCGCCCAACTGCCCGGCGCCGCCGGGATGCTGGTACGGGAGAACGCCGCCGCCGGGGTGCGCCGTACCGCCGCCGTCGCGGCGCCCGTGCTGGTCACCGTCGCGCTGGCGGGCTCGCTGCTGGGGGCCACCGCGACCCTCGACGCGGCCAAGGCCGCCGAGCTCCGGGAGCGGACCGCCGCCGACTTCGTGGTCGTCCCGGCCGGGGACACCGGCTTCGACGACCCGACCGTCGAGCGGCTGGCGGCGGTGCCGGGCGCCCGGATCGCGGCCGGTGCGTCCAGCGCGGTGTACGTGCTGGAGGACGGCGTCGCGCTGGTCCGGTCCGACGCCCGTGCCGTCGAGCCCGGACCGCTCGCGGCGACCGCCTCGCTCCCGCTGGCCGCCGGGAAGGTGAGCGACCTGGACGACGGCTCGATCATCGTCAATGAGGAGTGGGAGCGGCACACCGTCGGCGACCGGGTGGACGTGTGGCTCGGGGACGGGACGCCCGTGTCCCTGACGATCGCCGCCGTGATGACCGTCGGGACCGGTGACAACGGGGTGTACGTCACCCCGCGCAACGCCCCCGCCGCGCCCGTCGACCGGATCGACGTGAGCCTTGAGGACGGGGCCGACGCGGGTGCCGTGGCCGCCGGGCTGCGGGAGGCCGTGGGGGCCTCGGGCGGGGAGGTGCTCGGGCGGGACGCCTGGGTGGCCGCGGCCTCCCCCGAGGCCAACCGCACCACCCGTACGGGCTTCTTCCTGGTCCTCGGTATCGCCCTGCTCCACACCGGCATCTCCCTCGCCAACACCATGGTCATGGCCACCTCCGACCGGGTCCGTGAGCTGGCGGTGCTGCGGCTGGCCGGGGCCACCACCTGGCAGGTGCTGCGGCTGGTGGGCGCCGAGGCGCTGATGGTCGTCACCGTCGGCGGGGTCCTGGGCGCGCTGGTCGCCGCCGTCAATCTGCTCGGCGTGTGGGGCGCGCTCGGCCTGCTCTCGGTGTGGACGCCGGTCGAGATCCCCTGGGGCACGCTCGGCGCGGTCATGGCCGCGTGCGCGGTCCTCGCGGTCGTGTCGGCGGTGGTTCCGGCGGGGGTCTGCCTGCGGCGGCGGGCGGTGGAACGGGCGGGCGGGGCGCTGCGGGGGTGATCCGGCGGTCGGCTTGGCTCTGTCCGCCGGTGGATCCTGCTGTCGCCGGGTGGATCCCCGGTGCTGCCCGGTGGGTCCCCGGTGCCGCCTGGTGGCCCCTGGGCCTGACGCAAAACGCTCGTCGGCTGTACGGTTCCCGGGTTGATGTTCGTGTGGATGTGCGTGTGTACGTACGGGGGAGGCGGTTTCTCGTGGGTGAGGCCGGAGTGCGGATTCCTCAGGTCGCGGGGTTTGCCGAGCGGGCCGCCCAGGGGCCGGGTCCGGCCACGGAGTCGGCCAGGGGTTCGGGCAGGGGTTCGGGCAGGGATGCGGCCAAGGAGCAGGGCAAGGCGCTGCGGGAGCGGGTGCCCAGGAGCACGCATGCCCTGTTCGATCTCGACGCCGGACGCCCCGACGCGGTGACGGCGGTCGAGGAGTCGAACCGGGGCCGGATCCCGGAGCTGACCCCGATCAGGGTCGGGCGGATGGCGGCCACGCCCTTCGCCTTCCTGCGCGGCTCGGCCGGGCTGATGGCGTACGACCTCGCCCGTACCCCCATGACCCGTATCCGCGCCCAGATCTGCGGGGACGCCCACGCGGCGAACTTCGGGCTGTACGGCGACGCGCGCGGCCGGCTGGTCATCGACCTCAACGACTTCGACGAGACGGTGCACGGCCCCTGGGAGTGGGACCTGAAGCGGCTCGCCGCGTCCCTGGTGCTGGCCGGGCGGGAGGCGGGCGCGGCCGAGGACGTCTGCCGTGCGGCGGCACATGACGCGGTCGGCGCCTACCGGCGCACCATGCGGCTGCTGGCCCGGCTGCCCGTCCTCGACGCGTGGAACGCCATCGCCGACGAGGAACTCGTCTCCCACACCGACGCCCACGATCTGCTGGGCACCCTGGAACGGGTCTCCCAGAAGGCGCGGGGCAACACCAGCGGACGGTTCGCCGCCCGGTCCACGGAACCGACGCCGGACGGGGGACGCCGGTTCGTGGACGCGCCGCCCGTGCTGCGCCGGGTGCCGGACGCGGAGGCGGCGGTTGTGGTCGCCTCCCTGGAGGCGTACGTCGGCTCCCTCGCCGAGGACCGGCATCCGCTGCTCGCCCGGCACGCGGTGCACGACGTGGCGTTCCGGGTGGTCGGCACGGGCAGCGTGGGGACCCGGTCGTATGTCGTGCTGCTCCTGGACCACCGGAGCGAGGCGCTGATACTCCAGGTCAAGGAGGCCCGCCCGTCCGTGCTGCTGCCCCATCTGCTGACCGCCGGGTTCGAGGTGCCGGAGGTGGCGCACGAGGGGCGCCGGGTGGTCGCCGGGCAGAAGCGGATGCAGGTCGTCAGTGATGTCCTGCTGGGCTGGACCACCGCCGACGGACGGCCCTTCCAGGTCCGCCAGTTCCGCAACCGCAAGGGGAGCGTGGATCCCGCCGAGCTGTCCACCGACCAGCTCGACGACTACGCCCGGATGACCGGCGCCCTGCTGGCCCGCGCCCACAGCCACAGCGCCGACCCCCGCCTGCTCGCCGGGTACTGCGGCAAGAACGAGGAACTCGACGAGGCCATGGCCGCCTTCGCCACGTCCTACGCCGACCGCACGGAGGCCGACCACGCCGATCTGACGGCGGCGGTCCGGGCGGGGCGGGTGGCGGCGGAAACGGGGGTCTGAGGCGGGGTTTGAGGGAGGGGCGGGGGGCTGGGGGCGGGGGTTTTGCGGGAGGGGTGGGGGCTGGGGGCGGGGGGCTTCCGCCTTCGCCTCCCTGCTCCGGCCGTCTTCACCCTCGTACCCCGGGTGCCTTCACCTCCGTACCCCGGCCGTCTTCACCCTCGTACCCGGTCGACCTCCCGTCTGTGAACGACCGCCGCGGTTCGCCCCGCGCAACCGTGGCCTACGCTGGGCGGGTGACGACCCCGGAAGCTGATCAATCACGGCCCGAGGCCCGGCTGGAGAAGGCCGTGCGGGCCGCTGAGCAGGCGCTGATCGAGTACGAGATCGCGGTGGAGACCTTCCGGGTCGAGGTGGAGAACTTCTCCCGGCTGCACCACCAGCGACTCGGCCCGATGTACGCGCGGCTCGAAGAGCTGGACGCGCAGCTCGCCGAGGCCCGCGCCGCCCGCACCGGCGATCCTGCCGACCTGGCCAAGGCCCAGGAGCTGCGGGCGCGGGTCATGCCCATGCCCGACGTGGAGGAGCTGTTCCACGGCTGGATGGACGGCGACGGGCTCTTCCCGGAGGCCGTGGCGATGCTCACGGACCAGCCGGTACGGCCCCCGCAGCGGGTCCGCCCCAGCGACGAGGCCCGCCGCCGCTACCGCGAGCTGGCCCGCAAGGCCCACCCCGACCTGGCCCAGGACGAGGCCGAGCGCGCCCGGCGTGAGGAGTTCATCACGCGCGTGAACGCCGCCTACGCCCGCGGCGACGAGACGGAACTGGCCGAACTGGCCGAGGAGTGGGCCGCCGGGCCGCTGCCGAAGGAGCCGGGGCCGATCGAGAACGAGGAGCTGTACGCCCGCCTCGACTGGCTCGCCCGGCGCAAGGAACTTCTCAGCGTGGTGGTGCGGGAGCTGGAGGAGAGCGCCATCGGCTCGATGCTGAAGCTCGCCCCCGACGACCCCGACCGGCTCCTCGACGAGATCGCCGACCAGCTGATCGCGGAGGTGGCCCAGCGGGAGGCCGAGCTGGCGGAGGCGGCGCCTTGAGCCGTCCTCAAGCCGTCCTCGGCCGGGTTGCGGTCGGGTAGCGTCGGTGCCATGAATTTCGGAGCTGGTGTGCCCACGGTCCAGGTCGCCGACCTCAAGGACGGAGACTTCCTGCTGGACGTCCGTGAGCATGACGAATGGCAGGCCGGTCACGCCGCGGCGGCGCTGCACATCCCGATCGGCGAGTTCGTCGCCCGCTACGGCGAGCTGACCGAGGCGGCCCCGCAGGACGGCCGGGTGCATGTGATCTGCCGTTCCGGCGCCCGCTCGGCCCAGGTCGCCCAGTACCTCGTCCAGCAGGGCGTCGACGCCGTGAACGTGGCCGGTGGGATGCAGGTCTGGGAAGCGGCGGGGCACTCCGTGGTGACCGACAATGGCGAGGCGGGTTTCGTCCTCTAGGCGCCTCTGGCCGCCTCTAGCCGCGACTCTTGCCGTCGGCTGTTTCCGTGACGGCCGTCTCCGGAGCGTCGCTCGGCCCGGCGTCTCCCGGTGCGCTGCCGCCGGGCCGAGCGACGGCTCCGGGTGCTTGGCCCGGGCGTGGTACCGGTGCAGCGGGTACCCCACGTCGGCGCCGCCCCCCCGTGCAGATGCTGCGCCGTCTGCACCACCCGGCGTACCCCGTCCGCCGCCCAGATCCTGGCCACCGCCACATCGCCGGACGGGGGCGGCGTCCCCCGTGCGCCCGGGTCGAGCCGCGCGAACTGCTCCCGCTCGCTGGCGTACGCGCTCGTCATTCGCGGCACCCGGGTACCGGGCGCGAGTGCGCACGTCCCGGTGGCCAGCCACTCCCACGCCCTGTCGGCGTCCAGCATCGACGCCGAGACCTGGCCTCCGGGTGGGTGCGGGCGGGGCCCGGACACTTGGCCTGCGGGGGTGTGCGGGGCGGGGTGGGGCTGAGTACCGTTCGCGTTCGAGCATCGTCGGCGAGCGCTGTCGGCGAGGGGCGCGGTGCGGGCGGAATCGTAAACCGGGACGGAATTCGGAAACCGGGACGGAATCGGAATCGGGGCGGAATGGACGCGCACGGCGCGAAGGACGCGGAGCGGGTGCCGCCGGACGTCGACCGGGTGCCGCCGGGCGAGGACGTGGGGGCGGGTGGCGCGGGCCACGGGGCGCGGGGCGAGGGGCAGGGGGCGCGGGGCGAGGGGCAGGGGACGTCGGACGAGGACCCGGGGTCGCGGGGCGGGGGCGAGGGGCCGCCGACTGTGGGTGACGGGGCGTCGGGCGCGGGCGACGCGGCGTGGGGCGTGGACCGAGACCGGCCCGACCCCGCCGGGGAGGCCACCCCCGTACCCCCCGAAGCCCCTCCACCCCCACCACCCTCTCCCCCCTCTCCCCCCTCCCCCCCCTCCCCCCGTACCGGCATATCCGCCCTCACCCTCCCCTATCAGGTGGGTGTCGCCCTGGTGGTGGCGGTCGTGGCCGTGGCCGTGTGTGTGCACATCGGGATGGTGTTTCTGCATGTGGCGCCCTCGAACACGGTGACCAAGCAGCACGGTGAGGCGATAGACGACTGGATCTATCCGGAGTTCGAGCAGAACTGGAAGCTGTTCGCCCCGAACCCGCTCCAGCAGAACGTCTCCGTCCAGGTCCGTGCCCAGATCCGGACGCCCGACGGCGGCGAGCGGACCACCGACTGGTACGACCTGTCCGCCGCCGACGGCCGGGCGATCGACGGCAATCCGCTGCCGAGCCACACCGACCAGAACGCGCTGCGCCGCGCCTGGGACTTCTACGTCGCCACGCACGACGGCGACAACCTCTCCACCGGCCAGCGTGGCGCGCTGGCGGAGACATATGTGCGCCGCCTGGTGGTGCTGCGCCTTGAGCGGACGGGCGCGGCGGGGGAGCAGGGGGTGGTGGAGCGGGTGCAGGTGCGCTCCGGCACCACCCCTGTCCGTCCACCGCAGTGGAGTGAGGAGCGGATCTCGCTGGAGCCGGTGTACCGGACGCTGCCGTGGTGGCGGGTACCGGCCGCCGAGGCCGGGACCGGGGCCCGGGGGGATGCCGGATGAACCGCTTCTCCCTCGCCGTCTCGCGCGGTATCGCGCGGGTCACCGAGAGCCCGCTCGGCCCGTACCAGAGCGCCGTGATCCGGATCGGCTTCGCCGCGACCTGGCTGCTGTTCCTGCTGCGCGAGTTCCCGCACCGGCAGGAGCTGTACGGCCCCGACGGTCCCTGGAGCTGGGCTCTGGCGGAGGAACTGGTCGGGCTGAACGGGGCGTTCACGGCGCTGCTGTGGTCCGACGGCCAGGTCTGGTTCGAGATCGTGTACGCGGGGGCCGCGCTGGCGAGCCTGCTGCTGTTGCTGGGCTGGCGCACCCGCACGATGACCGTGCTGTTCATGGTGGGGGTGCTGTCGCTCCAGAACCGCAGTGTGTTCGTGGGCGACGGCGGTGACAACGTCCTGCATCTCATGTGCCTCTACCTGGTGTTCACGCGCTGCGGCCAGGTCTGGTCGCTGGACGCGCGCCGGGCGCGGCGGACGGACGCGGCACGCGCGCGGGGCGAGCGGGTGACCGACCGGACCGGGCCGGTGCTGTGGGGTGTGTTCGCGCTGATGCTGCTCGCGGTCACCGTGTCGGGGCGGCTGGACAGCGAGTGGACCGTGCCGGTGCTGATGTGGGGCACGCTGCTGGGGACGGCCCTGTGGTGGGCGGCGGGCCGGCTGCCGGACCACCGCGCGCGGCCGAGGGTGCTGCTCGACGTCGTCGCCAACGTCCTGCACAACGGCGCCCTGCTGGTGATCATGGCCGAGGCGTGTCTGATCTACGCCACGGCCGGCTGGTACAAGATCCAGGGCTCGCGCTGGCAGGACGGCACGGCCGTCTACTACCCGCTGCACCTGGACTATTTCTCGCCCTGGCCCGCCCTTGGCGATCTGCTCACCGCGAGCGGCACGTTCGTGATGCTGGTGACGTACGGGACGGTCTTCGTGCAGATCGCCTTCCCGTTCGCCCTGCTCAACAGGCGGGTGAAGAACGTCCTGCTCGCCGCCATGATCACCGAGCACGCGGTGATCGCGGTGGTGCTGGGGCTGCCCTTCTTCTCGCTGGCGATGATCGCGGCGGACCTGGTGTTCCTGCCGACGGGGTTCCTGCGTGGGGTGGGGCGGGGGGCGGCACGCGCGCGTGCGGCTGTTTTCCGGCGGGAAGCGGTTCTCCGCCGGGGGGCTGCTCTCCGTGGGGGCGGTCCGAAGGACGGTCCGAATGGCGGTCCGAAGGACGGGGCGGTGGGCGTGGTGCCGGACCTCGCGTCGGGTGGGGTGCCGGACCCCGCCTCGGGTGGGGTGCCGGACCCCGCCTCGGGCGAGGCGCCCGCTGAAACCTCCGGATCCCCGATTCCTCCGCCACGGACCCCGACGGCACCCACGTAGGCTTCCCGGCATGAACGACCCGCTGAGCGCCTGGCACCGGGCGGCGGACACGTCGGTGCTGCTGGACGGTTTCCACGCCCTCAAGCACGCCCTGCGCTTCGGCGCCGAGGTACCGGTGGCGGTGACCACCGACCGCGCGGCGACGCTGGCCCTGGCGGCGGACCTCGCCCCCGATCTGGGCGAGGCGCTGGCCGCGCTGCTGACGGAGATCCCGGAGACGTCGTACCGCACGCTGGTCGCGCGCCCTCATCCCACGGGGGTGGCCGCCCTGGCGGTACGACCGTCGCGGGCGGGCAATCTGGAGACGCTCGCCCGGCTTCCGCGCCGGGCCCCGATCGTGGTCCTGGACCAGCCGCGCAACCTGGGCAACGCGGGCGCGGTGATCCGCCTGGCGGCCGGTTTCGCGGCGACGGGCGTCATCACCACCGGGACGCTCGACCCCTGGCACCCGACGGTGGTCCGGGCCGGTGCGGGCCTGCACTTCGCGACGCCGGTGGAGCACCTGGAGGCGTCGGAACTGCCGCCGGGCCCGTTGTTCGCCCTGGACCCGGAGGGCGAGGACCTCCGGGGCGTGAAGCTCCCGGACGACGCCCTCCTGGCCTTCGGCTCCGAACGCACCGGCCTGTCCCAGACGCTCCGCGCCCGCGCCGACCACCTCCTAGCCCTCCCGATGCGCCCCCAGGTCTCCAGCTACAACCTGGCAACGAGCGTCGCGATGACCCTGTACCACTGGAGCCTGGGCGGGGCCGGGGGCGCGTAGCGCCCGCCCTCCAGGGGCGCGGGGAACTGTGCGGCCAGCCGCACCCGGCCGCACCCGAACGCCTCCTTGAGGTGCGCGGGGAACTGCGCGACAAGCCCCCACCGGCCGGCCGCCGCACAACAACCCCCGCTCCCCACCCCCTCACGCGCCCGCCGACACCCCACCGTCACGCATCCCGCCGCACCTCCACCACCCTGAACCGCGTGGCGACAAACGCCCCGTCGGTCAGCGCGGCGTTGGCCGCCGGGTTGCCCCCCGACCCATGGAAGTCGGAGAACGCGGCGGTCTGGTTCACATACACCCCACCCGTCAGATTCAGCGACAGCTGCGCCGACTCCTCCAGGCAGACCTCCTCCACCGCCCGCTCGACCTCCGCGTCGGTCGTGTACGCGCCCACGGTCATCGCCCCCTTCTCCCGCACGGTCCGCCGCAGCAGCGCCACCGCGTCGGCGGCGGAGTCGACGGCGACGGCGAAGGACACCGGCCCGAAGCACTCGCTCAGGTAGGCCGCCTCGGCGTCCGGCTTGGCCCCGTCCAGCTTCACGATCACCGGCGTACGCACCACCGCGTCCGGGAAGTCCGGGTTGACCACCTCGCGCGTGGCGAGCGCGACCTCCCCCAGCTCGGCGGCGGCCTCCACGCGGGCCTTGACGTCCGGGTTGACGATCGCGCCCAGCAGCGCGTTCGCGCGCGCGTCGTCGCCGAGCAGCCCGGAGACGGCCGCCGCGAGGTCGGCGACCACCTCGTCGTACGTCTTGGGGCCCTGGTCGGTGGGGATGCCGTCGCGCGGGATGAGCAGGTTCTGCGGGGTGGTGCACATCTGGCCGCTGTACAGGGACAGCGAGAACGCCAGGTTGGAGAGCATGCCCCGGTAGTTGCCGGTGGACTCGACGAGGACCGTGTTGACACCGGCCTTCTCGGTGAAGACCTGCGCCTGGCGCGCGTGGGTCTCCAGCCAGTCGCCGAAGCCGGTGGAGCCGGTGTAGTCGATGATCCGGATCTCGGGGCGGAGGGCCAGCGTCTTGGCGATGCCCTCGCCGGGCCGCTCGGCGGCGAGCGCGACGAGGTTGGGGTCGAACCCGGCCTCGGCGAGCACCGCGCGGGCGACGGCCACGGTCAGCGCGAGCGGCAGCACCGCGCGCGGGTGCGGCTTGACCAGCACGGCGTTGCCGGTGGCGAGGGAGGCGAACAGGCCCGGGTAGCCGTTCCACGTGGGGAAGGTGTTGCAGCCGATGACCAGGGCGATGCCGCGCGGGGCGGCCGTGAACGTCTTGGTGAGCGTGAGCGGGTCGCGCTTGCCCTGCGGCTTGCTCCAGTCGGCGGCGGCGGGCGTGCGCACCTGCTCGGCGTACGCGTACGCCACCGCCTCCAGGCCGCGGTCCTGGGCGTGCGGGCCGCCCGCCTGGAACGCCATCATGAAGGCCTGCCCGGACGTGTGCATGACCGCGTGGGCGAATTCGTGGGTGCGGTCGCTGATCCGCTTGAGGATCTCGATCGAGACCACCGCGCGGACCTCCGGCCCCGCGTCCCGCCAGGCGCGCTGCCCGGCCTTCATCGCGGGCAGCAGCACATCGAGGTCGGCGTGCGGATAGCTCACGCCCAGCCCGATGCCGTACGGGGAGATCTCGTCGCCCGTCCAGCCGTCCGTGCCGGGCTGGCCGAGGTCGAGGCGGGTGCCGAGCAGGGCGTCGAAGGCGGCCCTGCCCGCGGCGGCGTCCAGGCTGCCGTTCTCGCCGTACGCCTTGGGGTGTTCGGGGTGGGGGGACCAGTACGCGCGGGTGCCGATCGCCTCCAGCGCCCGGTCGAGCGTGGCGCGGTGGCGGGTGATCAGCTCGTTCGCCGAGAGGGCGGCGGCGGCCATGGGGGACCAACTCCTCGTCTCAAGAACTCTCCGGCGAGTTCATGACCTGGGCACAAGCAGGGACAGAAACAGCACGACAGAGTTAGAGTAACCGAACGATCGGTCGGTACAAGGGGGTCCGCCGTATCTGTGGACAACCGCGTACGGAAGGATCGCGCACATGACAGCACTCGACCTCAGCAGCCCCGTAGCCGTCGTGGGCGCCGGCACCATGGGCCAGGGCATCGCCCAGGTCGCGCTGGTCGCGGGCCATTCCGTACGGCTGTACGACGCCGTACCGGGGCGCGCTCGGGACGCGGCCGACGCGATCATCGCCCGGCTCGACCGGCTCGTCGAGAAGGACCGGCTCACCGGCGCGGAACGGGATGCCGCCCGGGCGCGTCTCCTGCCCGTCGACGGGCCCGCCGAGGGGCTCGCCGTCCTGGCGGACTGCGCGCTGGTCGTGGAGGCCGTCCTGGAGCGGCTGGAGGTGAAACAGGAGCTGCTGCGGGAGCTGGAGGACATCGTCGCCGAGGACGCGTTGCTCGCGACGAACACCTCGTCCCTGTCGGTCACCGCCATCGGCGGCGGGCTGCGCGCCCCCGGCCGCCTGGTCGGCCTGCACTTCTTCAACCCGGCGCCGGTGCTGCCGCTGGTCGAGGTGGTCTCCGGGTTCGCCACCGACGTGTCGTCGGCCACGCGCGCGTACGAGACGGCACGCGCGTGGGGCAAGACTCCGGTGGCCTGCGCCGACACGCCGGGCTTCATCGTCAACCGCATCGCCCGGCCCTTCTACGCCGAGGCGTTCGCCGTCCACGAGGCCCAGGGCGCCGACCCGGCCACCATCGACGCGGTGCTGCGCGAGTGCGGCGGTTTCCGCATGGGCGCGTTCGAGCTGACCGACCTCATCGGGCAGGACGTCAACGAGTCGGTCACGCACTCCGTATGGCAGGCCTTCTTCCAGGACGCGCGCTTCACGCCCTCGCTCGCCCAGCGCCGCCTGGTGGAGTCCGGCCGCCTCGGCCGCAAGACCGGACAGGGCTGGTACGACTACCAGGACGGTGCCGGGCCCGCCGAGCCGCACACCGCCGAACCGGCCGACGCGCCGCCCTATGTCGTCGCCGAGGGCGATCTGGGCCCCGCGTCCGAGCTGCTCGCGATGATCCGCGAGGCGGGTATCCAGGTCCGTGACGACGACGAGGACCACGGCACCCGGCTGGTGCTGCCCAGCGGCGGCCAGCTCGCGCTCGCCGACGGGCAGACCTCGGTCGAGTTCCGGGACGTGGTCTATTTCGACCTCGCCCTCGACTACCGGCGGGCCACCCGGATCGCCCTGTCCGCCTCCCAGGACACCGCCCCGCAGACCCTCGCCGAGGCCATCGGCCTCTTCCAGGCGCTCGGCAAGAAGGTCAGCGTCCTCGGGGACGTCCCCGGGATGATCGTCGCCCGCACGGTCGCGCGGATCGTGGACCTCGCCCATGACGCGGTCGCCAAGGGCGTGGCCACCGAGGAGGACATCGACACCGCGATGCGCCTGGGCGTCAGCTACCCTCTCGGCCCGTTCGAATGGAGCCGCCGCCTCGGCCGCAACTGGGCCTACGCCCTCCTGGACGATCTGCACCTGCGCGATCCGTCCGGACGCTACGCGCCGTCGCTCGCGCTCTACCGCCACGCGTACGCCACCGACAAGCGGGAGGGCAGCACCTCATGACCACGGCCAAGCGCGACACCTACACCCCCGAGACGCTGCTCTCGGTCGCCGTCCAGGTCTTCATCGAGCGCGGCTACGACGGCACGTCCATGGAGCATCTCTCCCGCGCGGCGGGCATCTCCAAGTCGTCCATCTACCACCACGTGGCCGGCAAGGAGGAACTGCTGCGCCGCGCCGTGAGCCGTGCTCTCGACGGCCTCTTCGCCATCCTGGAGGAGCCCCCCGCGCGCGAGGGCCGCGCCGCCGACCGCCTCGAACACGTGGTCCGCCGCATGGTCGAGATCCTCATCACCGAACTCCCCTACGTCACCCTGCTGCTGCGCGTCCGGGGCAACACCGACACCGAGCGCTGGGCCCTGGAGCGCCGCCGCGACTTCGACCACCGGGTCGCCGAACTCCTCAAGGCCGCCGCCGCCGAGGGCGACGTACGCGGCGACATAGAGGTCCGTCTCGCCACCCGCCTGGTCTTCGGCATGGTCAACTCCATCGTCGAGTGGTACCGCCCGGCCTCGCGCGGCGCCGACGCGCACGAGGTGGCGGAGGCGGTGTCGCGGCTGGTGTTCGAGGGGTTGCGCCGGCAGCCCTGAGGAGCGGGCCGCCGGGCGCGGTACACCGCGCGCGAGCGCGGCGGCGGGCCCCGGTCCCCTGATCGCCCCGCATCCCCTCACCGCCCCGCAGCCGCACCCGCCGCCCCCGTCACCCCCCGCGAGGCACCGGCCCCCTCCCCGTCCCGTGCCAACGCAGCCGCCAGCCACACCAGGATGCCCCCCACCGCCACATGCAGCGCGCTGGACAGCAACGAGTCCGGCAGCGCCGTCACGAAGGCGAACACCGGCAGTACCACCGCGTACCCCCACGACGGCACCCGCGGAAACACCCGCGCCCGTACCAGCGTCGTGCCGAACAGGGCGCAGCCCACCGCGAAGACGGCCGCCGAGCCGATCAGCACAGGAACCGTGGGGCCGGTCAGGGTCGCCTCGATCACCGGTTCCTCGAAGTGGAACAGCACGAGGTTGGAGGCGAACGCGGCGCCGCCGAACAACCCGAGGCCGATCAGGTTGAGGGCGTGCGCTCTCTCCCCGAAGCGCCCGGTGGCCGCGGCCTGCCGCCCGTGGAGCGCGGGCAGCAGCGGCAGCGCCAGCGCGGGGGCGAGCGCGAGGAGCAGACTGGTCGCGGCGGTCTCCCCGGTGAACGCCTCGATCAGGCCGGGCAGGGCGATCAGCAGGCCGGACAGGGCCCCGCACAGGGCGCCGGTAAGACTGGTACGACCGGTACGAATGGAGGGTGAGGGCATTTCGCGCACCTCCGGGTGCTGGGACGGCGGGTCGACGCCCGAAACGTAGGCGGCGGATCGCCGTCGCCAGCAGATGCACAACGGCGACTTCACCGGCCGGAAGTCACCCCGCACGGCCCCCGGTCCGGCCGTTCGGCATGTGCCGTACGGCAGGGTCGGCACCGTCGTGCCCACGGGCTAGCCTGGCCGCGACGGGGGTCGGGGGGTGGTCGCGGATGGCGGCGGATCGCACACCGGTGCGCTGGGTGGCACCACTGCTGTACGGGGCGGTACTGGCCGGCGGGCTCTACTCCACGGTCGCCGGGCTCGGCGACGAGGGACGCCCGCCGCTCTGGGCCACGGCGGGCTTCGTCGTGGGCCTCGCCGCGCTGTTCGCCCTGGAGGCGGTGGAGCGGGCGCGCCCCACGCCCCGCCTGCCGCTGCTGCTGACGCGCCTCGCCCTGATCGGCGCGGTGGTGGTGCTCGACGCCTCGGGCCTGGCCCAGGTGCTGTTCGTGCTCCTCCCCTTCACCGCCTACTTCTCGTACGGCCGTACGATCGCCCTGGCCCTGGCCGGACTGTCCCTGGCCGGGCTGGTCGCCGGGTACACGCTGACCGCGCCCGCCTGGTACCGCGACCCGGAGCGGGTGTCGGACGTGCTGATGCTCTTCGTCGGCCTGGTCCTGGCCCTCGCGATGGCGGCGGTGGCGGTGGGCGAACAGCGGGCGCGGCGGGCCCTGGAGGGGTACGCGGCCCGGGTCGCCGAGCTGTCCGCCACCGGGGAGCGCAACCGGGTCGCCCGGGACCTCCACGACAGTCTCGGCCACCATCTCACCGCGATGTCGGTGCAGTTGGAGATGGCCGCCGAGTTCCGCGCCCTGGACCCCGACGCGGCCGAGCGGGCGCTGGACGAGGCCCGCCGCTCGGTCACCCTCGCGCTGACCGACGTACGCCGGTCCGTGCGGACCCTGCGCGGCGAGGGACCGGCGCTCGCCGACGAACTCGCCGCGCTGGCCCGGGGCGGCGAGGGGGCCGGGCCCCGCGTCACCGTCGAGGTCACCGGCACCGAGGACGGCTACGGCACCGCCGAACGGACCGCCCTCTACCGGGCCGCCCAGGAGGCCGTCACCAACGCCCGCCGGCACGCCCGCGCCTCCCGGGTCACGGTGACGCTCCGGCTGACCGGGGACGAGGCGCGGCTCGTCGTCACCGACGACGGCTGCGGGTTCGCCCCGCGGGACACGGACCGCGGCTTCGGGCTGCCGGGCATGCGGGAGCGGGTGCACCTGGTCGCGGGGCGCCTGGACGTCGACAGCGGCCCCGGCGCCGGTACGCGGCTGACGGTGACCGTACCGAGGGGAGGCATGGCGACATGACGGACAGGGCGGAGGAGACCGTGTCCGAGGAGCCCGGCGTGCGCGTCCTGGTCGTGGACGACCAGCGGCTGATCCGCGAGGGCATCGCCTCGCTGCTCCGCGCCCGCCCCGGCGTCACGGTCGTCGGCACGGCGGTGGACGGCCGGGACGCGGTGGCCCGGGCGCTCGAACTGCGCCCGGACGTCGTCCTGATGGATGTCCGCATGCCCGAACTGGACGGCGTGGAGGCCGCCGCCGTCCTCCACGCGCGGGCCCCGGAGTGCCGGGTGGTGATGCTGACGACGTTCGACGACGAGGAGTACGTCGTCCAGGCCCTGCGCGCGGGCGCGAGCGGGTACCTGCTCAAGGACCTGCCCGCCGACCGGCTCGCCCAGGCGGTCCGGCTCGCGCACGCGGGTGTCACCCAGCTCGACTCGTCGGTCGTCGGGCACCTCACCGCGGCCCTCCCGGCCGCCCCGCAGCCCCCGCCCGCCGTCTCCCTCAGCCCGAGGGAGACGGACATCCTGCGGCTGCTGGCGCGCGGCCACACCAACCGGGAGATCGCGACCCGCCTCCACCTCAGCGAGGGCACGGTCAAGAACCACGTCTCCCGCATCCTCGGCCGCCTGTCCCTGCGCGACCGCACCCAGGCGGCACTGCGGGCCCGGGATCTGGGGTTGCTCTAGGGACCGTCGTCGCGTTCCCCTGCGCCGGGCCGCGTCACGCGCCGTGGCGCCGCCGCTCCCTCATCCCGGCGGCTCCAGGTTCTCCTCCTCGAACACCAGCAGGGTGCGGGTGCTGAGGATGTCCGGCAGGGCGTGCAGGCGGGTGAAGACCAGTTCCCGCAGGGCCCGGTTGTCGGCGACATGGACCAGCAGCAGGACGTCGAAGTCCCCGCCGACCAGGGACATGTGCGCGGCGCCGGGCAGCTCCCGCAACTGCTCGCGCACGGTCCGCCAGGAGTTCTGGACGATCTTCAGGGTGATGTACGCGGACGTGCCCTGCCCGGCCCGCTCATGGTCGACCCGCGCGCCGAAACCCCGGATGACCCCGTCCTCGACGAGCCGGTTGATGCGGGCGTAGGCATTCGCGCGCGAGACATGCACCCGCTCGGCGACCGACCGTATCGAGGCCCGGCCGTCCGCCTGGAGCATCCGCAGGATGTCCTGATCGATGGCGTCCAGTGGCCGCGGCGGCGGAATCTCCCCGTCCGGCGCGGGCGCGGCGACCACGGGAAGGTCGCCGGACTCCGGCCCGTCGGCCATTTGTTCAGATGCCATGTCCCCCCGCCTCCATCCCATGGACGTACTGCATCCATCTCAGGTTGTGGAGAACCGTTTGTCCACAGACTGGGGCCGTCTGTAGCCAAAATGTGCCGACTACCGAACAATCGGTAGGTGAGACGGGTCAGGCCGACGCGTCTTCCCGAGCCGCGCCCACCGAGGAGGTGCCGCAATGACGGTCATGGAGCAGCGGGGCACGTACCAGCCCGCACCGCCGCCGGCCTGGCAGCCCCGTACGGATCCCGCCCCCCTGCTGCCCGACCCCGAGCCCTACCGCGTCCTCGGCACCGGGAAGGCCGCCCAGGCCGACCCCGAGCTGCTGCGCCGGCTCTACGCGGAAGCGGTCCGCGGCCGTCGCTACAACGCGCAGGCGACCGCCCTCACCAAACAGGGCCGCCTCGCCGTCTACCCCTCCAGCACCGGCCAGGAGGCGTGCGAGATCGCCGCCGCGCTGGTCCTCCAGGAGCGCGACTGGCTCTTCCCCAGCTACCGCGACACGCTCGCCGTCATCGCCCGTGGCGTCGACCCCGTGCAGGCCCTCACCCTGCTGCGCGGCGACTGGCACACCGGCTACGACCCGCACACCCACCGCGTCGCCCCGCTGAGCACCCCGCTCGCCACCCAGCTGCCGCACGCGGTCGGCCTCGCGCACGCCGCCCGCCTCAAGGGCGACGACGTGGTCGCGCTCGCCATGGTCGGCGACGGCGGCACCAGCGAGGGCGACTTCCACGAGGCGCTGAACTTCGCCGCCGTCTTGCGGGCCCCGGTCGTCTTCCTGGTCCAGAACAACGGCTTCGCCATCTCCGTCCCGCTCGCCAAGCAGACCGCCGCGCCCTCCCTCGCCCACAAGGCGGTGGGGTACGGCATGCCGGGCCGCCTGGTCGACGGCAACGACGCCGCCGCCGTCCACGAGGTCCTCGCCGACGCCGTACGCCGCGCGCGCGAGGGCGGCGGTCCCACGCTCGTCGAGGCGATCACGTACCGCGTGGAGGCGCACACCAACGCCGACGACGCCACCCGCTACCGCACCGACGCCGAGATCGACGCCTGGCGCGATCACGACCCGATCCTGCTGCTGGAGCGGGAGCTGACCGCGCGCGGGCTGCTGGACGAGGCGGGCAGGGCCGCCGCGCGGGACGCCGCCGAGGCGCTCGCCGCCGATCTGCGCGCCCGCATGAACGCGGACGCGGTGCTCGACCCCATGGATCTGTTCGCCCATGTGTATGCCGAGCCCACCCCGCAACTGCGCGAGCAGCAGGCCCTGCTGACGGCCGAACTCGCCGAATCGGCCGCGGAGCAGAACAGCCCCGGCCGGCCGGAAGGAGCCCGGTGATGACCACCGTCGCCGCCGTCAAACCGGCCACCATGGCGCAGGCGCTCAACCGCGCGCTGCGCGACGCGCTGGCCGCCGACCCGACGGTGCACGTCCTGGGCGAGGACGTCGGCGCGCTCGGCGGCGTCTTCCGGATCACCGACGGCCTCACCAAGGAGTTCGGCGAGGACCGGGTGACGGACACCCCGCTCGCCGAGGCCGGCATTCTCGGCACGGCCGTCGGCATGGCGATGTACGGGCTGCGGCCGGTCGTGGAGATGCAGTTCGACGCGTTCGCCTATCCGTCGTTCGAGCAGCTGCTCAGCCATGTCGCCAAGATGCGCAACCGCACCCGGGGCGCCCAGCCGCTGCCGATCACCATCCGGGTCCCCTACGGCGGCGGCATCGGCGGCGTCGAACACCACAGCGATTCCTCCGAGGCCTACTACATCGCCACCCCCGGCCTCCATGTCGTCACCCCCGCGACCGTCGCCGACGCCTACGGCCTGCTGCGCGCCGCCATCGCCTCCGACGACCCGGTGGTCTTCCTGGAGCCCAAGCGGCTCTACTGGTCGAAGGACACCTGGAACCCGCAGGAGCCGTCGAGCGTTGAGCCGGTAGGCCGCGCGGTGGTGCGGCGCTCCGGTCGGAGCGCCACGCTCATCACGTACGGCCCGTCGCTCCCGGTCTGCCTCGAAGCCGCCGAGGCGGCCCGTGAAGAGGGGTGGGATCTCGAAGTGGTCGATCTGCGCTCCCTGGTGCCGTTCGACGACGACACGGTCTGCGCCTCGGTGCGGCGGACCGGGCGAGCGGTCGTGGTGCACGAGTCGGGCGGGTTCGGCGGACCGGGCGGCGAGATCGCGGCCCGGGTCACCGAGCGCTGCTTCCACCATCTGGAGGCACCGGTGCTGCGTGTGGCCGGGTTCGACATCCCCTATCCGCCCCCGATGCTGGAGCGGCACCATCTGCCCGGCGTCGACCGGATCCTGGACGCGGTGGCACGTCTGCAATGGGAGGCCGAGAGCTGATGGCACAGGTGCTGGAGTTCAAGCTCCCCGACCTCGGCGAGGGGCTCACCGAGGCGGAGATCGTGCGCTGGCTGGTGGAGGTCGGCGATGTCGTCGCCATCGACCAGCCGGTGGTCGAGGTCGAGACGGCCAAGGCGATGGTCGAGGTGCCCTGTCCCTACGGCGGGGTGGTCACGGCCCGCTTCGGCGAGGAGGGCGCCGAACTGCCGGTGGGGGCGCCCCTGCTGACGGTCGCCGTGGGCGCGGAGGACTCCGGGGCCGCCGCCCCGGGTACGGTGAGCGGCCCGGCGGAGGGCTCCGCGCGGGCCGATGCCGTTCCGGGTGCGGCGAGTGCGTCGTCGGTCGCGGCGGTGCCTGCGCGGGCTGACGGCACCCCGGGTACGGCGAGCGGACCGGTGGCCCCCGCGCGGGGCGACGCCGGCCCGCCCGCCGATACCCGCAACGGCTCCCGCGCGCCCGCCGCCGAGGGCTCCGGCAACGTCCTGGTGGGGTACGGCACGGGGGAGGCCCCCGCACGCCGCCGCCGGATCCGCCCGGAGGCCCGTACGACGACCGCCGTCCCCCGCCCGGCGATCACCCCGGACCGGGCACCCGCAGAGGACACCGGGCCGGGCGAGGGACCCGTCCCCGTGATCTCCCCGCTGGTCCGGCGGCTCGCGCGCGAGCACGGCCTGGATCTGCGCGAGCTGACCGGCTCCGGTCCGGACGGGCTGATCCTGCGCGCGGACGTGGAGTACGCGGCCCGCGCGGCGCAGTCCCAGTCCCGGGGCCGCACGGCCGCGTCCGGTACGGCGGTGACCCCGTCCACCCCCGCCCCCGTCGCCGACGGCAGCCGTGTCCCGCTCAAGGGCGTCCGCGGTGCCGTCGCCGACAAGCTCTCCCGCAGCCGGCGCGAGATCCCCGACGCCACCTGCTGGGTGGACGCCGACGCGACCGAGCTGATGCGGGCCCGCGCGGTGATGAACGCCGCCACGGGGCCGAAGATCTCCGTGCTCGCGCTGCTGGCCCGGATCTGTGTCGCCGCCCTGGCCCGGTTCCCCGAGCTGAACTCCACGGTCGACATGGCGGCCAGGGAGATCGTGCGGCTCGACCGGGTGCACCTCGGTTTCGCCGCGCAGACCGACCGGGGGCTCGTCGTCCCGGTCGTCCGGGACGCGCACACGCGGGACGCGGAGGGACTGAGCGCCGAGTTCACGCGACTGACCGAGGCGGCCCGCGCCGGGACGCTGACCCCGGCCGACCTGACCGGCGGCACCTTCACGCTGAACAACTACGGCGTGTTCGGGGTCGACGGTTCCACGCCGATCATCAACCACCCCGAGGCCGCGATGCTCGGCGTCGGCCGGATCGTCCCCAAGCCCTGGGTGCACGAGGGCGAACTGGCCGTCCGCCAGGTCGTCCAGCTCTCCCTCACCTTCGACCACCGCGTCTGCGACGGCGGCACAGCGGGCGGCTTCCTCCGCTTCGTCGCGGACTGCGTGGAACAACCGGCGGTGTTGCTGCGCAGGTTGTGAGGCGGGGAGGGCGGGGTGGTGTCGTCCGTCGGTGCTGGGCGGGCCGCGCGGCCAGGGGATCCGGGTGTGCCGTGCGGTCCGTGCCGGTGGGTGTTCCGTGTGCGCTGGGCGGTCTGCGGGGGTCGTGCGGTAGTGCCCGCCGCGCGGCGGTGTCATCCGCGTCGGCCAGGTGATGCGTACGAGCCCTGTGACCGGCGCGAGCCTTGTGACCGACATGAACCCGTGCCCGACGCGCGCCGTGTGACTCGTGCGGGCCATCTGCCCCTCACGACCTCTGTGTCCCTGTGCCCCGGGCGGCACCCCCGTACCCCCTGCGCACTTTCCGTACCCCTGCACACTTTGCAGCCCCGCGCCCCCACGCGGTACCTACGTTCCTGCACCCCCCTGCGTCCCCTCCATCCCCCGCGATGCACAGGTGAACGGTCGCGTCCGGCAGGGAAGGCCCCGCCACGCCGTTCCCTGTGATCACGGTCGCCCGCATACTCGGAGTGTGACCTCACCGGAGCGCTCCGAGACCGTGCACAAGCCCCCCGTGGCCTACGACGCCGTCGTGCTCGCCGGTGGCGCCGCGCGCCGGCTCGGGGGCGTGGACAAACCGGGGATACGGGTCGGCGGCCGGGCCCTGCTGGACCGGGTGCTCGGGGCCTGCGCCGACGCCCGGACCACGGTGGTCGTCGCCGATCCCCGCCCCACCGCCCGCCCGGTGGCCTGGGCCCGCGAGGACCCGCCCGGCGGCGGCCCGCTCGCCGCGCTCGACGCGGGCGTCCGGCACACGGACGCCGACCGGCTCGTGGTCCTCTCCGCCGATCTGCCGTTCCTCCAGGAGCCGACCGTCCGGCGGCTGCTGGACGCCCTGGCGCAGGCCCCGGCGGACGGGGCGCTGCTGACCGACCCCGACGGCCGGGATCAGCCGCTGGTCGCCGCCTACCGCGCGGAGCCACTGCGCCGCACCCTCGCCGGTCTCGCCGCCGAGCACGGCGGGAGCCTCACCGGCCTCCCGTTGCGCCGGCTCACCGCCACGCTCGACCTCATCCGGATCGCCGACCCGGTCGCGTCGTTCGACTGCGACACCTGGGACGACATCGCCGCCGCCAGGGCACGCATCAGGGAGCATGGGCACGTGCTGGAAGAATGGATCTCCGTAGTCAAGGACGAACTCGGTATCGACCTGGACGTCGACTTCCGCGGTCTGCTCGACGTGGCGCGCGACGCCGCCCACGGGGTGGCCCGGCCGGCGGCCCCACTGACCACCTTCCTCGTCGGTTACGCCGCCGCGCAGGCCGGCGGTGGCCCGGAGGCGGTCGCCGAGGCGTCCCGCAAGGCCACCGCCCTCGCCCTGCGCTGGGCCGAGGAGAACGCCGACGACAAACCCGACCAGAAGCCCGACCAGAAAGCCGACGGCAAGCCCGGCCGCAAGCCCGACGAGCGGCCGGACCAGGAAGCCGCCCCCAAAGCCGACCAGCAGACAGGGCGCCGGACAGGCAAGCAGCCTGACGCCGACCGAGCGAACCAGGCCAACCCCGCCCCCGGCGCCGCCGGATGACCGCCCCCGCCGCCCGGGACGGCCACGGCGCCCCGGCCGCACAGGCCGCCCCGGACGCCGACTTCGACGTCGAGGAGGTGCTCGCCCTCGTGAAGCACGCAGGCGACCCCCGCCGGGACCCCTCCGCCGTACCCGCTCCCCCCGGCACCCCCGAACCGGCGCCCGCCCCTCAGGCCCACGCCCACGCCCGTCACCAGGCCACCCCCTGGCCACAGGCCCGTGAGACCGCCGCCCGCGCGGCCCGCACCGGCGCCCGGTCCGGCGCCCGCCGCACCCCCGTCGCCGTCCCCCTGGACACCGCCCTCGGCCTGGTCCTCGCCACCCCCCTCGACGCCCTCACCGACCTCCCGTCCTTCGACACCTCCGCGATGGACGGCTGGGCGGTCGCCGGACCGGGCCCCTGGACGGTCCGGGTGGAAGGCGTGCTGGCCGGACACGCGGCGAGCGAACCCCTCGACGACGGGGAGGCCGTACGGATCGCGACCGGCGGCCGGGTCCCGCCCGACACCACCGCCGTGATCCGCAGCGAGCACGGCCGTCTCGACGGCAAGGACCGGCTGCACCCGACCCGAGAGGTCGGCCACGGCCAGGACATCCGCCCGCGCGGCCAGGAGTGCCGCACCGGGGACCAGTTGCTGCCGCCCGGCACGCTCGTCACCCCCGCGGTCCTCGGCCTCGCCGCGGCGGCTGGCTACGACACCCTCACCGCCGTCCCCCGCCCCCGCGCCGAGGTGCTGATCCTCGGCGACGAACTGCTCACCGAGGGCCTGCCGCACGACGGACTGATCCGCGACGCGCTGGGCCCCCTGCTGCCGCCCTGGCTGCGCGCGCTCGGCGCGGAGGTCACCGCCGTGCGGCGGCTCGGCGACGACGCCGACGCCCTGCACAAGGCCGTCACCACCTCCGACGCCGACCTGATCGTCACGACCGGCGGCACCGCCTCGGGCCCGGTCGACTTCGTCCACCCCACCCTGGACCGGATCGGCGCCGAACTCCTCGTGGACGGCGTCAAGGTCCGCCCCGGCCACCCCATGCTGCTGGCCCGTATCCGCCCCGACCAGCACCTCGTGGGCCTCCCCGGCAACCCGCTCGCCGCTGTCTCCGGGCTGCTCACCCTCGCCGAGCCACTGCTGCGCACCCTCGCGGCCCGCCCGGCGCCCGAGCCGTACACGCTGCCGCTCCAGGACGCCGTCCAGGGGCATCCGTACGACACCCGGCTTGTGCCGGTGGTGCTGCGCGGGGACGAGGCCGTGCCGCTGCGCTATCACGGTCCGGCGATGCTGCGCGGCATCGCGGCGGCCGACGCGCTGGCCGTCGTACCGCCGGGTGGAGCGGCGGCTGGGCAGGAGATGGAACTGCTGGACCTGCCCTGGGCGAGCGCCGGCATCGCCGCGTGTTTCACGTGAAACATCCCCGCCGCCCGGACCGAGCGGCGGTCAACCGCTCGCCCACCGTCGCCTACTCGACCGTCTGCACCGGCCTGCTCACCGTGATCACCCGGTCCCCCGGCCGCAGTTGCGACAGCCGCGGGTCGGTGTAGTCGAGGACCTGTTTGTCGCGTACGGCGGCCACCACCAGGTCGGCGCAGGCGCGCGGGGAGCGGCCGATCTCGTCCTGGCGCACGGGCCGGTCGATGAGGTCCAGGCCGCTGCCGAGGGTCATCAGATCCTCCAGCAGCCGCGCCACGGACGGGCTGATCATGGCGACCCCGAGCAGCCGTCCGGCGGAACTGGAGCTGGTGACCACGGTGTCGGCGCCGCTCTGCTGGAGCAGCGGGACGTTCTCGTCCTCGCGTACGGCGACGACGATGGTGGCGCGCTTGTTGAGCTGGCGGGCGGTGAGGGTGATCAGGGTGGCGGTCTCGTCCCGCTGCGGGGCGACGATCACCTGGGCCGCCGTCTGCACCTCGGCCTTGCGCAGGGTGTCGGTGCGGGTGGCGTCGCCGGTGACCGAGACCAGGCCGTCGTCGGCGGCGGACCCGGCGGCCTTGGGGTGGGCGTCCACGACCACGATCCGGTCCCGCTCGATGCCCTGGCCGGTCAGGGTCTGCACGGCGTGCCGGCCCTTGGTGCCGTAGCCGATGACGACGATGTGGTCCCGGGTGCGGGAGCGCCAGCGGTGGATGCGGACCTGCTGGCGGGTGCGCTCGGTGAGCACCTCCAGGGTGGTGCCGACCAGGATGATCAGGAACATCACCCGAAGTGGGGTGATCACGAAGATATTGGTGAGCCGGGCCGCGTCGCTGACCGGGGTGATGTCGCCGTAGCCGGTGGTGGAGAGGGTGACGGTGGCGTAGTAGGCCGCGTCGAGCAGATCGACCTTGCCGTCGGAGTTGTCGGTGTAGCCGTCGGCGTCGGCGTAGACGATCAGGACCGTCACCACGAGCACCAGCAAGGCCATGGCCAGCCGGCGCAGCACCTGGAGGAGCGGCGGGCTGGCGGTCACCGTGGGCATCGAGATGGACCGGCCGGCCTCCGCGTCGTCGCGGGCCTCGACGCGCGAGCGGTACCACAGGGACCGCAGGATGGGCAGCCGCGTGGTGCGGTGGGGCGGTCGCTCGTCCGCGGTCATCGCGTGCCCCCTGCTGCGGTGATCGTGGCAGTGATCGTTACGGTCGGCCCCATGGTGTCGGACGCTACCCCACGGCCATGACGGTGGCGCGCGACGGAGGGGGCACGGGGCGTAGGTTCGGGACCACGGCTCGGACATCGCAGGCTTCGGAGGGTTCTCGTGCGGGATCACGTGGTGGTCGTCGGTTTCGGCACCAAGGGGCGGTCCGCGATCCGGGCGGTGTGCGCGGCCGGGGTGAGCAAGGACCAGGTGGTGGTCATCGACCCCAGCTCGAAGGCGATCGCGGCGGCACAGGCCGAGGGGTACGAGGGAGTGGTCGGGGACGCGACCCGCAGCGCGGTGCTGCGCAAGGCCGAGGTGCAGCGGGCCGGGAAGATCATGGTGGCGCCGCAGCAGGACGACACGGCCGTACTGGTCACCCTCACCGCCCGGCAGCTCAACCCGAACGCGAAGATCGTCGCGTCGGTGCGGGAGGAGGAGAACGCGCCGCTGCTGCGGCACTCCGGCGCGGACGAGGTGATCACCAGCGCGGGCGCGGCGGGCCGGCTGCTGGGCCTGTCCGTGCTCAGCCCGGCCGCCGGGCTGGTCATGGAGGACCTGATGCGGCAGGGCAGCGGGCTGGACATCGTGGAACGCCCGGTCACCCGCGCGGAGACCGGCAAGAAGCCGCGCGAGATCGAGGATCTGGTGGTGAACGTCGTACGCGGGCACCGGGTGCTGGCGTACGACGACGAGGCGGTCGGCACGCTGGAGCTGACGGACCGGGTGATCACGATCGTGCGGGTCGAGCCGACCACGGACGAGGCCCCCGGGTGGATGACCCGGGGGCCGGAACGACGGCCGTAGAACCGTGGGGACCGCGAGGACCGCGGTCGGCTACTTGCGGTTGTAGAGCCGCATGGTGATCGGGCCGAAGACCAGGATCAGCGCGGCGGCCCAGCCCAGCGACCAGGCGACGTCGGCGGCGGGCCAGTCGCCCGCCATCAGATCGCGCACGGCCGAGGCCACATGGGTCACCGGGCTGTTGTTGACGAACGCCTGGAGCCAGCCCGGCATGGTGCTCGGGTTGACGAAGACGTTGGACAGGAAGGTCAGCGGGAAGATCACCATCATGCTGACGCCCATGACCGACTTCTCGCTGCGCAGCATCAGACCGAACATGGTCCAGATCCAGGAGAACGCGAACGCGAAGACGATCAGCAGCGCTATGCCCGCCAGCACGCCGACGACCCCGCCGTCCGGGCGGTAGCCGAGGATGATGCCGACGGTGAGCATCACGATCGAGGCGATCGCGTAGCGCAGGGCGTCGCCCAGCAGATAGCCGACCATGACCGACGGCCGCCAGATCGGCAGGGTGCGGAACCGGTCGAAGACGCCCTTCTCGATATCGGTGTTGACCGAGACGCCCGTGTACATCGTGATCATCACGACCGACATCACCAGGATGCCGGGCAGCAGGAACTGGATGTACTCCTTCGGCGAACCGGCCAGCGCCCCGCCGAACAGGTACGTGTACATCAGCACCATCATGATCGGGAAGGCGGTGACGTCGAAGAGCTGCTCGGGGACGTGCTTGATCTTCAGGATCGCGCGCCAGCCGAAGGTCAGTGACGCGGACCAGGCGCTGGGACGGGGTGGCCGTTCCTTGGCGACCAGCAGATCGGCCAGCGACTCGGCGCTGACGGGGGCGAGATCCTTGGTGTCCGTGGTCGTCGCGGTGCTCATGCGGCCACTCCGCCTTCCGTCTTCGAAATCTTGCCGTCGTCGGTGTGGGCCTGGGTGTCGTGCCCGGTCAGGGCGAGGAAGACCTCGTCCAGGCTGGGCTGGCCGAGGGAGAAGTTGTCGACCGTGATGCCGCTGCGGGCCAGTTCGGCGAGTGCGCGGGCGGCCTGCTCGGCGCCGCCGTGGCCCCCGGCCGCGCCGCCGACGCGGGCGGTCAGCGCCACCGGGTCGGGTTCGAGCTTCACCTCGGCGTCCAGCGCGATCCGCAGCACCTGCTGGGCCTCGGCCCGCTGGGCGGCGTCCCGCAGCCGTAGATGCACCGAGCCGGCCCCGACGGACGCCTTCAGCTCGCCCTTGGTGCCCTCGGCGATCACCTTGCCCCGGTCGATCACCGCGATCCGGGACGCCAGCTGATCGGCCTCGTCCAGATACTGCGTGGTCAGCAGCACGGTGGTGCCGTGGGCGACGACCGCGCGGACGATGTCCCACACCTGGTTGCGGCTGCGCGGATCGAGCCCGGTGGTCGGCTCGTCGAGAAAGAGCAGATCCGGCGTGTTGAGGATGGAGGCGGCGATGTCGATCCGCCGCCGCATCCCGCCGGAGTAGTTCTTGACCTGCTTCCCGGCGGCCTCGCTCAGCCCGAACGCCTCCAGGAGCTGTGCGGCGCGCGCCTGCGCGGCCTTCTTGCCGTGCCCGAGGAGACGGCCCAGCAGCACCAGGTTCTCGCTGCCGGTCAGGTCCTCGTCCACGGACGCGTACTGCCCGGTGAGGCTGACCCGCGCACGGACCGCGTCGGCCTCCCGTACGACGTCGTGGCCGAAGACGCGGGCGCTGCCCCCGTCGGGCCTGAGCAGCGTCGCGAGCATTTTCACGGTGGTGGTCTTACCGGCGCCGTTCGGGCCGAGAACGCCATAGACCGTGCCGGTGGGCACCGCGAGGTCGACACCGTCGACGGCCTTGGTCTCGCCGAACGTCTTCACCAGACCGGCGGTCTCGATCGCGAGCCCGGAGGTCGACTGACTCATGGTGGGATGTCCTTCCGGAGGTCCTTCCCCGTTCATGGGTTACGCATGGGAAGACCTTTACCGTGACTCAAACTCATCGGTTCCGCACAGCCTTTTCTCCGGGACCGGACCAAAGGTGTAGCGGGGGAGGACGGTCCTAGGTCCGGGGGACCAGGGAGGGCGAAGCCCGTGGCCCCCGCCCCTGGCCGGAGCCCACCCGCAGACCCCCACCCGCAGACCCCCACCCGCAGACCCCCGACTGTCGGCAAGCACGGTGGCAGCCGGAGCCGCTGGCGGTAGCGTCGGGCCCATGCATGCGATCACGATTTCTGAACCCGGTGGGCCCGAGGCGCTCGTGTGGGGCGAGGTCACCGATCCGGTGCCCGGCGAGGGCGAGGTGCTGGTCGATGTGGCGGCCAGCGCCGTCAACCGCGCCGACATCCTCCAGCGCCAGGGCTTCTACAACCCCCCGCCCGGCGCCTCTCCCCACCCGGGCCTGGAGTGCTCGGGCCGGATCTCCGCGCTCGGCACCGGCGTCTCCGGCTGGGCCGTCGGCGACGAGGTGTGCGCCCTGCTCGCGGGCGGCGGCTACGCCGAGAAGGTCGCCGTCCCCGCCGGACAGCTGCTGCCCCTCCCGGCCGGTGTCGACCTCACCCAGGCCGCAGCCCTCCCCGAGGTGACCTGCACGGTCTGGTCCAACGTCTTCATGATCTCCCACCTGCGCCCCGGCGAGACCCTCCTCGTGCACGGCGGTTCCAGCGGCATCGGCACCATGGCCATCCAGCTCGCCAAGGCCGTCGGCGCCCGGGTCGCCGTCACCGCCGGCACCAAGGAGAAACTGGAGCGCTGCGCCGAACTCGGCGCGGACATCCTCGTCAACTACCGCGACCAGGACTTCGTGGAAGAGGTCAAGAAGGCCACCGACGGGGCCGGTGCCGACGTCATCCTCGACAACATGGGCGCGAAGTACCTCGACCGCAACGTCCGCACCCTCGCCGTCAACGGCCGCCTCGCGATCATCGGCCTCCAGGGCGGCGTCAAGGCCGAACTCAACCTCTCCGCCCTCCTCGCCAAACGCGCCGCCATCAGCGCGACCTCCCTGCGCGCCCGCCCGCTCGGCGAGAAGGCCGCCATCGTGGCCGCCGTCCGCGAACACGTCTGGCCGCTCCTCGCCGCCGGCCGGGTCCGCCCCGTCGTCGACCGCGAACTGCCCATGAACGAGGCCCCGGCCGCCCACCGGGTGGTCGAGGACAGCGGCCACATCGGCAAGGTCCTGCTGGTCACGCCCTCCTGAATCCCCATCCCCCCATCCCCCCGGTCCCTCTCACCCCCGCCGCAGCCGCAGCCCCACGAAGGCGAGGCCGAGCCCGAGCCCGATCAGCACCAGCCCGCTCCCCAGCGGCAGGATCCGAGGCACGGGCCCGGCCCGCCGCCCACCGTCCCCCACTTCATCCGGGGCACCCGCGTCTCCACCCGTCCCATCGGCCCCGCCCTCCCCGTCCGGCCCACCCGGCTCCTTCACCGGAGCGGAGACCGGCGGGCTTGCCACCGGCACCTCGGGCACCCCGGCCGCCGTCTCACCCGCCGCCGTCCCGTCCAGCTCCCGCCCCGGCCGCTGCCGCCCCTCCCCGGGCAGACTCCCGGCCCGGCTCTCCCCGGCCAAGGTCCCGCTCCCGGTACCCGAAGGCCGGGGCCGCGCCCGCTCGGCATACGGGACCGGAGTGTCGTACGGCACCATCGCCCCGTACGCCACCATGGGCTCCGACGACGTCATGGGCTCGGACGACACCTCCGCGACCCTCCCGGCGCCCCCACCCGCATCGGTGGTGGCCACCGCCCCCCACCCCACCCCCACGCACAGCACCACCGCCCCGAGCCCCAGCCGCACCCGGGACCCGACCGCTGGCCTGGACGGCACGGGACGCGTCACGGGACAAGCGTCACATCCGGCGCACAGACCGGCATTTCCAAGGCGTCCGACAAGGCGAAGCGCCGGTTCGGCCCGCATGGGGGGCGGCACGGTGATGAGGTGTACGGGTGCGAGAGAATGACGGCATGGAAATGCCGAGAAACGATAGGTCGCCGGAGAACGCCCAGCGGATCCTGGTCGTGGGCCAGGACGGCATGGCGCTCGGCGGCGGAGACGACGAACCCCGAGAGATCCCGGTCACCGAGCAGGTCGAACAGCCGGCGAAGGTCATGCGGATCGGCAGCATGATCAAGCAGCTCCTGGAGGAGGTGCGCGCGGCTCCGCTGGACGAGGCGAGCCGGGTGCGGCTGAAGGAGATCCACGCCAGCTCGGTGAAGGAGCTGGAGGACGGCCTGGCGCCGGAGCTGGTCGAGGAGCTGGAGCGGCTCTCGCTGCCCTTCACGGACGAGGGCACCCCCTCCGACGCGGAACTGCGGATCGCGCAGGCCCAGCTGGTCGGCTGGCTGGAGGGCCTCTTCCACGGGATCCAGACCACGCTGTTCGCCCAGCAGATGGCCGCGCGGGCCCAGCTGGAGCAGATGCGCCGCGCGCTGCCCCCGGGCGTCGCGCCGGAGGGCGAGGACCCGCGCACGGGCGGCCCGTACCTCTGAGGGCCCCGACCCGGAATACCCCCGTAGACCAGTGACGACCAGTGACACCAGTGTCACCTCGGACAAAAGGCCCGGCGGCAACCCCGCCGGGCCTCGCTCATGACGCCATGACCTCACGCACGCAGCGCACGCAGCGCACGCGGCGCAGAGCCCGCCGCGCCCGCAAAGACTCCCCTACGCCGGATTCCCCGTGGACACACTCAGCTGGATCTCCGGCATGTCCTCCGGGTCCACGTCCGTCCCCGGCGCCGGGAACTGCTGCATGACCGCACCCTCGCCGTACGTGTTCTCGTCGACGCTTTCCAGCTTCTGCCCCCAGCCGGCCGCCTGGAGGCACTTCTTGACCGAGTCGATGTACTTGTAACGGAAGTCCGGCATCTGGATCTTGTCCGGGTCGTTGTACGCCTCCGCCGGCTCGGTGCACTCGGTGCTGTCGATCGTCTTGGCCGGGTCCGGCCCCCGGTAGCCCGGCTCCGCCGACGCCGACACGGACGCGCTCGCGCCGCCCGTCCCGGTGGGTTCGCCCCCGCCCGGGTCGCGCAGCGCGAGCGCCGTGACCAGCCCGCCGACCGCCAGCAGCGCGACCGCGACCGAACCGATGACCACCGGCCGGTTGCCCCGCCCCCCGCCGGAGCCGGGCGTGGGCTGCTGCGGGTTGATCCGGTACGGCGGCGGCGTCGACGGCGTGCCCGGCTGCGGGGCGTATCCCGCGGGCGGCGTCTGGTACCCGCCCTGCTGCGGATACCCGTACGCGGGGGAATGCGCGGGACCGGGCGCAGGGGCCTGAGCGCCGTAAGGATGCGGCGGCTGCTGCTGCGGCGGGACCGGCCGGTACGGCTGCTGGACGCCCCCGGGATGCCCCTGGAACCCCGCCTGCCCCTGGAACCCGGGCTGCCCCTGGAGCCCCACCTGCCCCTGGTGACCTTGGTACCCCGGGTGCCCCGGGGCGCCGCTCTGGTCGACCGGTGGGAAGACGGCCGCGCCGACGCCCGCCCCGCTCTGTCCGGGGGCGCCCGGCACGATGTTCGGCGGGGTGGCCTGGAGGGAGGCGGTGACCCGCAGACACTCGTCCCGCATCGATTCGGCGGTCGGGAAACGCTCGTTCGGGTTCTTCTTCAGCGCGCGGGTGATCAGCGCGTCCACGGCCGGCGGCAGCGCCCGGTTGACCGAGGAGGCGAGGACCGGCTCCTCCTGCACATGCGCGTACGCGATGGCCAGCGGCGAGTCCGCCTCGAACGGCAGCCGCCCGGTGACCAGCTGGAACAGCATGATCCCGACCGAGTAGAGGTCGGAGCGGGCGTCCACCCCGCGCCCGAGGGCCTGCTCCGGCGACAGATACTGCGGGGTGCCCACGACCATGCCGGTCTGGGTCATCGACGTCACACCGGACTGCATGGCCCGCGCGATGCCGAAGTCCATCACCTTGATCACATGGCGCTTGGTCACCATGACATTGCCGGGCTTGATGTCCCGGTGGACCAGCCCCATCTCATGGCTGATCTCCAGCGCCGCGAGCACATCCGCGGTGATCTTCAGCGCCCGGTCGGCGGGCATCGCGCCCAAACGCCGCACGTCCTCGTCGAGCACGGAACCGAGCGGGCGGCCCTCGACGTACTCCATGACGATGTACGGAGTCGTCATCCCGTCGACATCGTCCTCGCCGGTGTCGAAGACCGAGACGATATTGGTGTGCGTGAGCTTCGCCACCGCCTGGGCCTCGCGGCGGAACCGCTCACGGAAGGCCTGTTCGCGTCCGAGATCGGTGTGCAGGGTCTTGATCGCGACCTGCCGGTCGAGCACCGCGTCGTAGGCGAGATGGACCGAGGCCATACCGCCCTGGCCGAGCAGATCGCGCAGCTGATACCGCCCGCCCGCGAGCGCCCGCCCCGTGTACCGGCCCTGAGCGCCGTCCTGCTGGCTCATTTTTCCGCGTCCCCCATGGCCCCCACGCCGGCCCCCACGATCTCCATGGCCCCCGCGTCCCCCATGGTCCCCACGAATCCCATGACCCCCACGGCCCGCATGGCCCCACGTCCCCCGTCCGCACAGGCGGCAGCGGCCGTGCTCCCCGCGATCCACCGGTGATCGAATGTGTTATTCCCGGCCAAGTCTGCCCGAGGGCACTGACACGTCAAGTGAGGTGCCCGTTCCGTGACCGTACGCGGGGCAAGAGTCGCGCAAGCGTTACCGCGTCTCTACCGCCGGTGCACAGGATTTGCACGACGATATGGCCGCAAGGTTTCATGACCGGTCCCCCGGGAGGGCGGCACCGGGCCCGTACGGGCCCGTTCGGTGAATCCCCGCATCTCCGCGGGCCGGTCCGGGGCGCCCGTCTCGCACCGATGGCCTACGTGGAGGCTGTAGCGTGGCCGACGGAGACCGTGACAACACCGCGCGCACCGCGGGCAGAAACGACGGCGAGGACTGATGGCACAGCAGCGCGCTCAGGGCCCGTCCGACCCCGAGGCGGCGGGCGGCGGTATGTCGGACGCGCCGGACATGTGGGGTAACGGCGGATTGGTCGGCGATGGCCGGTACCGGCTGACCGGCAGGCTCGGCCGGGGCGGCATGGCCGAGGTGTTCGCGGCCGAGGACGTACGCCTGGGGCGGACCGTCGCCGTGAAGCTGCTGCGTTCCGATCTCGCCGAGGACCCGGTGTCCAAGGCCCGCTTCACCCGCGAGGCCCAGTCGGTGGCCGGGCTCAACCATCACGCCATCGTCGCCGTGTACGACTCCGGCGAGGACATGATGGGCGGCCAGAGCGTGCCGTACATCGTGATGGAGCTGGTCGAGGGGCGCACGATCCGTGATCTGCTGCTCAACGCGGAGGCGCCGGGCCCGGAGCAGGCGCTGATCATCGTCTCCGGCGTCCTGGAGGCGCTCGCCTACTCCCACCAGCACGGCATCGTGCACCGCGACATCAAGCCCGCCAACGTCATCATCACCGACAACGGCGCCGTGAAGGTGATGGACTTCGGCATCGCCCGCGCCCTGCACGGCGCGTCCACGACGATGACGCAGACCGGCATGGTCATGGGCACGCCCCAGTACCTCTCGCCCGAGCAGGCGCTCGGCAAGGCCGTCGACCACCGCTCCGACCTGTACGCGACCGGCTGTCTGCTCTACGAACTCCTGGCGCTGCGTCCGCCGTTCATCGGCGAGACCCCGCTGTCGGTGGTCTACCAGCACGTCCAGGACATCCCGACCCCGCCGTCCGAGGTCTCCGACGCGTCCCCGCCGGAGCTCGACGGGCTCGCCATGCGCGCCCTCGCCAAGGAGCCCGACGACCGCTTCCAGACCGCCGAGGAGATGCGCGGCCTGGTCCAGTACGGGCTCCAGATGCTGTACGACCAGGGCGGCCACACCGGCACCTGGAACACCGGCCCGGTGGCCGCCCACGACGGCCGGCACACCCCGCCGATGGGCACGGCCGGCACCGCGGTGCTGTCGCACCCCAGCGACGGCACCTCGCAGATCCCGCAGCCGATCATCCCGCCGTACGGCGGCGGCCGGGACGACGGCGGTTTCGAGGGACACGGCAACCGCGGGCGGGGCTCCGGCAAGCTCTGGATACTCGCGGTGCTCGGTGTCGTCGCGATCATCGCGGGCGTGGCCCTGGCGCTGAACAACGGCAACTCCACGGACGACTCCCCCGGCACCACCCAGTCGCCGACCACCTCGCAGACCAGCGAGGAGGAGAGCACGCCCAGCAAGTCGCCGAGCGACGAGGCAACGCAGCAGCCCACGGACCGCAACACGCAGCAGGAGGGCGGCGGCTCCGGCCAGGAGTGGGAGTACACCCCGTCCGAGGAGCCGTCGCACACGCCGTCGGAGGAGCCCACGAACACGGAGACGACGGACCCGGGGCCGACGGAGACCGAGACCACGGATCCGGGGCCGACGGAGACCGAGACGACGGACCCGGGAACGACGGACCCGGAGACCCCGGGGGGCTCGGAGCCACCGCCGACCACCGATGATCCGCTCAACCCCATCGGCTGACGGGCCGGGCGGTACACGATCGATCCCACGCGCGCGTGGCCCTGGAAACGGGCGCCACGCGCGCGTGGCGCGTTTTACGGCCCTACAGGCCGAACTGCCTGCACGGCCCTACAGGTCGAACTGCCTGCACGGTCACTGTCTGCACGGTCCTATGGCCTACGGGCCGAACTGCCTGCGCAGCCCGTCGTCCGTCGAGTGGACCGTGGCGAACTGGGGGGTCACGCTCAGATAGACCGGCTCATAGGGCCGGCCGTCGACCGCGCGCGGGGCGGGACCCAGGCGGTCGAGTTCGGCGGCGCTCGGATCGGCCGCCTCGCACGCGCCCACGACCTGCACGGACCACTGGCCGCCGGGTGACAGGGGACGGACCGGGTCCACGCTGTCGGCGCCGTAGGCGACGACCTGGCCCACGCACGCCTGGGGGTAGCCGTGCCGGCCGTGCATCCGCAGCAGCACCCGCCCACGGCTCACGATGTGCCGCGCGGGCACCAGAAAGGGCAGCGCGCGCATACTGGCCGCCACCCGGCCGTAGTCGATACGGCCGAGGAGATCGGTGGCGAGGGACATGTCGGCCGGCGCGTTCTCGGTGGGCATCTGACCACTGTGTGCGACGGGGAAGGGCCGGGATAGGGGCGGCGGCCCCGAGCGGGACGGGACGTAAGTCCCGAGCCGGACGAGCGGGACGAACCGGGGCAGGGGTCGTTCCGGTCAGTGCTTCTCGGCCTGGATGCGGGCGACATAGGCGGCGGCCTGGGAACGCCGCTGCATGCCCAGCTTGGCGAGCAGGCTGGAGACGTAGTTCTTGATCGTCTTCTCGGCGAGGTGCAACTGCTCGCCGATCTGCCGGTTGGTGAGCCCTTCCCCGATCAGGTCGAGGATGCGGCGCTCCTGGTCGGTGAGGCGGGCGAGGCGTTCGTCGCCCCTGGCGCCGCCGCCGTCGCGCAGCCGCTCCAGCACCCGCGCGGTGGCCGCCGGGTCGAGCAGCGACTTGCCGTCCGCCACGTCCCGTACGGCACTCAGCAGCTCGCCGCCCCGGATGGCCTTGAGGACATATCCGGAGGCGCCCGCCATGATCGCGTCGAAGAGGGCCTCGTCGTCGGCGTACGAGGTCAGTATGAGGCAGCGCACGGACCGGTCCCGGGAGCGGATCTCGCGGCACACCTCGACACCGCTGCCGTCCGGGAGCCGTACGTCGAGCACCGCCACATCCGGCCGGGTGGCCGGGATGCGGACCAGGGCCTCGGCGGCCGTACCGGCCTCGCCGACCACCTCGATGTCCTCCTCCACGGCGAGCAGCTCATGCACGCCACGCCGGACCACTTCGTGATCGTCAAGGAGAAATACCCTGATTTTTCCGTCTTCGTGCACGCGGTCAGTCTCACATACCAACTCTTCCCGCGCCCGGCCTGCGCGGGATAACGTGCCGTTGTCCCGACCCCCTGCGACGCTGTTGACCAGGACTTGTTCCCGTCTTTCCGGATTTACTTGGAAATCCAAGCAAAATCCCAGGTCAGATGGGGTTTCCCAGAAATGTGAAGCACTGGGTAACGTGAGCGTCGCGGGGTGCTCGCCGGGGCACCTGTCACGCCTGCTTCTCCGACCGGCCGCACACCACCCCGTGCACCGGCCGGACAGCAGGTGAGCCTCCCCCAGGCTCCCGAAAGGAGCTGGGGGGACCCCCAGCACCCGGCGAACCCGGGTACGCCGGACCGACGGAGGAGCACGAGTGACCGTGGAGAGCACTGCCGCGCGGAAGCCGCGACGCAGCGCCGGTACCAAGAGCACGGCCGGTAAGCGATCGACCCGGACGTCACCGGGGACCGAGCCCGAACTGGTGCAGTTGCTGACACCCGAGGGCAAGCGCGTCAAGAACGCCGAGTACGACCCGTACGTCGCCGACCTCACCCCCGAAGCCCTGCGCGGTCTGTACCGCGACATGGTCCTGACCCGGCGCTTCGACGCCGAGGCCACCACCCTCCAGCGCCAGGGCGAACTGGGCCTGTGGGCCTCGCTGCTCGGCCAGGAGGCCGCCCAGATCGGCTCCGGGCGGGCCCTGCGCGACGACGACTACGTCTTCCCGACCTACCGCGAGCACGGCGTCGCCTGGTGCCGGGGCGTCGACCCGACGAACCTGCTCGGCATGTTCCGGGGCGTCAACAACGGCGGCTGGGACCCGAACACCAACAACTTCCACCTCTACACCATCGTCATCGGCTCCCAGGCCCTGCACGCCACCGGCTACGCCATGGGCATCGCCAAGGACGGCGCCGACTCCGCCGTCATCGCCTACTTCGGCGACGGCGCGAGCAGCCAGGGCGATGTCGCCGAGTCCTTCACCTTCGCGGCGGTCTACAACGCGCCCGTGGTGTTCTTCTGCCAGAACAACCAGTGGGCGATCTCCGAGCCCACCGAGAAGCAGACCCGGGTGCCGCTCTACCAGCGCGCCCAGGGCTTCGGCTTCCCCGGCGTCCGTGTCGACGGCAACGACGTCCTCGCCTGCCTCGCGGTCACCAAGGCGGCCCTGGCGCGGGCCCGCGACGGCGAGGGGCCGACCCTGGTCGAGGCGTACACGTACCGGATGGGCGCGCACACCACCAACGACGACCCCACCCGCTACCGCGCCGACGACGAGCGGGCCGCCTGGGAGGCGAAGGACCCGATCCTGCGCCTGCGCCGCCATCTGGAGTCCGCAAACCACACGGACGACGGATTCTTCGCGGAACTCGAAGCGGAGAGCGAGGCGTTGGGCAGGCGAGTACGCGAAGTGATCCGGACCATGCCGGACCCGGACCATTTCGCCATCTTCGAGAATGTGTACGCGGACGGACACGCGCTGGTCGACGAGGAGCGTGCCCAGTTCGCGGCCTACCAGGCGTCGTTCGCCGACGCGCAGGACGGGGTCTGAGATGGCGGTCGAGAAGCTTCCCCTGGGCAAGGCGATCAACGCGTCGCTGCGGCATGCCCTGGAGTCGGACCCCAAGGTCCTCATCATGGGCGAGGACGTCGGCAAGCTCGGCGGTGTCTTCCGGGTCACCGACGGCCTCCAGAAGGACTTCGGCGAGAGCCGGGTCATCGACACCCCGCTCGCCGAGTCCGGCATCGTCGGCACCGCGATCGGTCTCGCCCTGCGCGGCTACCGCCCGGTGGTGGAGATCCAGTTCGACGGGTTCGTCTTCCCGGCCTACGACCAGATCGTCACCCAGCTCGCCAAGATGCACGCCCGCGCGCTGGGCAAGATCAAGATGCCGGTCGTGATCCGGATCCCGTACGGCGGCGGCATCGGCGCGGTCGAGCACCACTCCGAGTCCCCGGAGTCCCTGTTCGCGCATGTGGCGGGCCTGAAGGTGGTCTCCCCGTCGAACGCGTCGGACGCGTACTGGATGCTCCAGCAGGCCATCCAGAGCGACGACCCGGTCATCTTCTTCGAGCCCAAGCGGCGCTACTGGGACAAGGGCGAGGTCAACGCCGAGGCCATCCCCGGCCCGCTGCACAAGGCGCGGGTGGTCCGCGCGGGCACCGATCTGACGCTCGCGGCGTACGGCCCGATGGTCAAGCTCTGCCAGGAGGTCGCCGACGCGGCGGCCGAGGAGGGCAAGTCCCTGGAGATCCTCGACCTGCGCTCGATCTCCCCGCTGGACTTCGACGCGATCCAGGCTTCGGTGGAGCGGACCCGCCGCCTGGTCGTGGTCCATGAGGCGCCGGTGTTCTTCGGCTCCGGCGCGGAGATCGCCGCGCGGATCACGGAGCGCTGCTTCTACCACCTGGAGGCCCCGGTCCTGCGCGTGGGCGGCTACCACGCGCCGTATCCGCCGGCCCGCCTGGAGGAGGAGTACCTCCCGGGCCTGGACCGGGTGCTCGACGCCGTCGACCGCGCCTTGGCGTACTGAGGAGAGGGTCGTGACGACGATGACCGAAGGGTCCGTACGCGAGTTCAAGATGCCCGACGTGGGCGAGGGACTCACCGAGGCCGAGATCCTCAAGTGGTACGTCCAGGTGGGCGACACGGTGACCGACGGCCAGGTGGTCTGCGAGGTCGAGACCGCCAAGGCCGCGGTGGAACTGCCCATCCCCTACGACGGGGTGGTCAGCGGCCTGCACTTCCCCGAGGGCACCACGGTGGATGTGGGCACGCCGATCATCGCGGTGGCGGTGGCCGGCGCGGGGGCTCCTGCGGAGGCTCCCGAGGTAGCTGAGGTTCCCGAAGCTCCCGAGGTACCCGTCACCGCCGCCGAACCGGCGAAGCCGGAGGAGCGTCAGGCGGTCCTGGTCGGCTACGGGGTAGCGGCGTCCGCCACCCGCCGGCGTCCTCGCAAGGGCACCCCCGAGAGCGGGGGCGGTGCGGCGGCGATCCAGGGCGAGTTGAACGGCCATGGTCCGGCGACGCCGGTCGAGGCCCCACCGGCCGCCCAGGTGACTCCGACGACCCGCACGGCCTCGCCGGCTCGGGCAGCCGCGTCGGCTCCGCCGGACGTATCGGCCCAAGCGGCCCCCGCCCAGCGCCCGCTGGCCAAGCCGCCGGTCCGCAAGCTGGCGAAGGATCTGGGGGTGGATCTGACGACCGTGGCCCCGTCGGGTCCGGACGGCATCATCACCCGCGAGGACGTCCACGCGGCGGCGACCCCGCCCGCACCGGCCCCTGCCCCGCAGGCCCCGGCCCAGACTCCGCAGGCCCCGGCCCCGCAGATCCAGGTGCCGCAGATCCAGGCCCCGCGGCCACTGCCGTCCGCCCTCCCGTCGGCCGACTCCCCCCGCGAGACCCGCGTTCCCGTCCGGGGCGTCCGCAAGGCGACGGCGGCGGCGATGGTCGGTTCGGCGTTCACGGCGCCGCATGTCACGGAGTTCGTGACGGTCGACGTGACCCGGACGATGCGTCTGGTGGAGGACCTGAAACAGGACAAGGAGTTCACGGGCCTGCGCGTGAACCCCCTCCTCCTGATCGCCAAGGCCCTCCTCGTGGCGATCCGCCGCAACCCGGACATCAACGCGTCCTGGGACGAGGCGGCCCAGGAGATCGTGCTCAAGCACTACGTCAATCTGGGCATCGCCGCGGCCACGCCCCGTGGCCTGATCGTCCCGAACATCAAGGACGCCCAGGCCAAGACCCTGCCCCAACTCGCCCGGTCGCTGGGCGAACTGGTGTCCACGGCCCGCGAAGGCAAGACCTCCCCCGCGGCCATGCAGGGCGGCACGGTCACCATCACCAACGTCGGCGTCTTCGGCATCGACACCGGCACGCCGATCCTGAACCCCGGCGAGTCCGCGATCCTCGCGGTGGGCGCGATCAAGCTCCAGCCGTGGGTCCACAAGGGCAAGGTCAAGCCCCGCCAGGTCACCACCCTCGCCCTCTCCTTCGACCACCGCCTGGTGGACGGCGAACTGGGCTCCAAGGTCCTGGCGGACGTGGCGGCGGTCCTGGAACAGCCGAAACGGCTGATGACCTGGACCTAGGGGACCTTAGGGACGTTAGGGACCTGGGCAGAGCGGAAGGGCGGGCGGGGGGGGGGGGGCCCCCCCCCCCCCCCCCCCCCCCCCCCCCCCCCCCCCCCCCCCCGCCCCCCCCCCCCCCCCCCCCCCCCCCCCCCCCCCCGCCGCGAGCGGCGGCCGCGGCTCCCCGCCCCCCCCCCCCCCACGCGCGCCCCACCAGATTCATCCGTCAGCCGCTCCGGCCCCGCCGGTACCGCTCCACCAGCAGCCAGTGCCCGTCCGTGCTCCAGCCGACCAGGCTGTGGCCCTTGCCCTCGTCCGGGGTGCCGCCCTCGGCGGTCCGGTGGAGGCCGGTGAGGGCCGGAGCCAAGCGGTGGATGACGTGCGGGGCGTGGCGGGTGGCCTCCTCATACAGCCAGTTGAGGGTGTCGGACTGGTCCCGCGGGGTGCACAGGGACAGGTGGAAGATCAGCTGGCGCCAGGCGTAGGCCGTGTCCTTGATGGTGGGCAGGGGGCGCGGGTTGTTGTGGAGGCGGGCGGTCAGCCGGCAGACCGTGGTGAAGGAGCGGCGGGCCAGGTCGGGCCGGCCGGAGGTGATGCCCGCGCGGACGACCAGGGTCGCCAGATTGTGAGTGGTGAGGATCTGGGCCTGCTCGATGACCTTGCCGTTGCCGGGCACCGACCAGGAGGCCCGGGAGGAGACGCCGGGCTTGTCGCGGTTCGCGGTGGTCAGCGTGCCGTGGGAGGAGCGCTCGGCGCGTTCCGCGCACAGCAGGGCGAAGGACGGGGCGCCGCGCCGCCCGCGTGCACGGGAAGTCGCCGACGCGGAGAGGGCCCGGTGGTCGATGCCGTAGTAGCGGGCGTACAGGGTGCCGGACAGCAGGTCCGCCGCCACCTGTGCGGCCTCGGCGAACTTCGGGCTGAACGTGCCCATGAAGATGTCCGCCGCCAGCTCCTCCACCAGCGGGGCGTCCAGGCGGGCCGCCCGGGCGAGGACGGACAGCTCACGGATCAGCGGGTTGGGCAGGATCGTGCCCGGGAACGCCCGCACGGCCAGCTCGGCGAGCCGGCGCAGGGCGGTCGCCGAGATGTCGGACGCCCCGGTCCCCGAGCGCTCGCCGGCCACCGCCGCGACCCACGGCAGCTCCTCCACCCGTACCTGGTGCTCCAGGTTGAGCAGCAGCAGCGAGCGGCGATCGCGGAAGGCGCGGTAGCTCGCGGCGGCCAGGGTGCGCAGCGCGTGGTCCGGGTACGCCTGCGCGGTCGTCGCCGCCACCAACTGCGGGACCAGCTCCGCCAGCACCTCCGCCGACGGCACCACCCCTCGCTCCACCAGCGTGTCCAGCGGCGCGCTCAGCACGGACTCGACCGGCGCCCGCAGCACGGACGGCACGACCGTACCGGCGGGCAGGCCGCTCGCCCGCGCCTCCGCCGCGTCCAGCGGGGCCAGCAGCGGCCCGACCCGCGCCACCCCGGTGTCCTGCGGCAGTGCCGCGAGCCGGTCCACCAGCACCCGGGCCAGCGCGTGGTACGAGGGCAGCGCCCCCTGGGCCGCCTGGGCGCGGCGCAGCGCGGTGTGCGCGGCGGAACCGGGCAGCCCCCGGCGCCGTACCATCGCCGCCGTCACGCTGCGCAGCAGGCCCAGTTCGCGCGGCGGCAGCCGACGGCCCGAGACGGTCACCTCCAGCGCGGTGCGCAGCACGCCCAGGTTCTCGCGGGGCTTGAGATGCTTGGTGCAGTAGGTGTGCCGGGCGGCCAGGTCGCGATAGCGGGTCAGCAGCCGGGCGCCCTCCGCCAGCCAGTCGGCGTCCGGCGTACGGGCCAGGACCAGGCCGTCCTCGGCGGTCCTCAGCCAGTGCGTCAGCAGATCGTCGGCGAACGGGGCCCATACGGTGAGGGCCTCGCGCTGGGTCTCGATCGCCGTGTTGGGCCGACGCCGGGACAGCGCGTGCCGGGCGTCGGCGGCCGTGTAGCGGTGCACCGCGTCGGCGTCGGGGGCGGGTCGCTCCGAGGGGCGCGGCGTGAATCGCAGCCGGTCCGCGAACGGGGCCAGCTCCGCCACCAGGTCCAGCGCGGCCTCCATCTGCCCGGCCCGCGCCAGCCACGCCACCGTCAGCAGCGCCGCCTCCTCGGGTACGGCGATCTCGTACCGTCCGCTGTCCAGCAGCGCGCCGAGTCCGGCGAGACCGGGCTCGGTGAGGGAATGCTCGAACAGGGCGCGCCGCTCCGCCGGGATCCCGGCGCCGCGCGCGGCCTCCACCTCGTAGGGCTGGAGGGGTCCGCCCGCGCTCGGCTCGCCCGTGGCGAAGCCGCCGCGCACCACCTCGGGGGTGACCCAGACGGGCATCCCGGCCACCGGGGTCCGCGAACCGATCAGCAGCTTGCCGTTCGCCATCCCGGCCAGCACGGACCGCCACGCGCGGCTCTTGTCCTCGGCCCGGCGTCGGGTGTCGGCGTCGGGGTGGTTGCGGGCGGTCGCCAGGGCCTTGGCCAACTGGCCGTAGCCGTAGCCGGGACCGGCTTCCATGGGCCGGGGGCGCTGCTGCTCAGCGTTCTCGTTCATAAGCCGGCGTGGCGGGTGCCGCCCCCGCGCCCTCCGGGTGGAAAGCCCGGTGCTCTGCTGCTGAGCTACACGCCGTCGGTGGCCGCCGATGGACCGGCCGGCCTCCTCAGACGCTAGAGGCCGAACAGGCGGACGGACAAACGTATTTCCTGGGTACGGCATCGGGGGCCGTCACCTGCGTGGCGGGCCCCCGATGGCCGGTCGTTCGCGTCCGCGTCAGATCACGGCGAAGCCGTAGTCGAGCAGCTTCTTGGCGTCCTTCTCGCGCTGGGCGGCGGACGTGGAGGTCAGGACCGTACCGATGACGGTCTTGCCGTTTCTGGTCGCGGCGAACACCAGGCAGTACTTGGCCTGGGCGCCGGAGCCGGTCTTCACGCCGATGGCGCCGCTGTAGTTGCTGAGCAGGGTGTTGGTGTTGGTCCACGTGTAGTAGCGGTAGCCGCCGCTCTTCGTGGTCACCTTCTGCTTGGTCGACTTGGTCTTCACCACGGCGCGGAAGGTGCTGTTCTTCATCGCGTTGCTGGCGAGCTTGGTCAGATCGCGCGGCGTGGAGTAGTTCGAGCCGTTGCTGATGCCGTCGAACGAGTCGAACTTCGTGTTCGTCATGCCGAGCTGCTTGGCGGTGGTGTTCATCTTGCCGATGAACGACTTCACGCGCGCCGCCCGCGTCGAGCCGCTGCCGAACTTGTCGGCGAGCGCGTACGCGGCGTCGCAGCCGGACGGCAGCATCAGCCCGTACAGCAACTGGCGGACGGTGACCTTGTCGCCCACGATCAGCCGTGCCGACGAGGCGGTGTTGGCCACTATGTAGTCGCTGTAGGCCTTCTGGACGGTGACCTTGGCGTCCAGGTTGAGGTTCGGCTGCGCCAGCACGACCTTGGCCGTCATGATCTTCGTCGTCGAGCCGGTGGACCGCTTGACGTCCGCGTTCTTGCTGTGGAGCGTCTTGCCGTTCGCGTTGTTCATCACGTAGCCGCCCTGGGCCACGATCGAGGGCTTGGCGACGGCCTGCGCGGGTGCCGCGGAGAAGGCGGCAGCCGCGAGCATCGCGCCGGAGGTCACGGTGACCGCGACGGCTCTGCGAAGCCGAGTGCCTGGAATGCCGGTATTCAAGTGAAGTACCCCGATGAAGTTGAATTCCCCTGTGGTGCGGCCCTGGTGGAACTGGGGAAAGGAAGGGCCGCACGTGTCTGACTCACGGGACGGATCAAGGGTTGTACGTGAAATGAAAAAACTCTGAGAGCCGGTGTCCGGATACCTGAGGACCGGCGTCCGGATGCCCGGGAGATCCAGGGTCCGGATGATGGACGGGGCTCCCTGATGCGTACGTGTTGTATCTATCCTGTCGGCATGCCGTCCCTCGCCGCGCCCGCCGAGATCTCCCAGAAGGCCCACCAGAAGACCAAGCGGCCCCCCGCCGCCGACCGGGTGTACGCCCACGTCAAGGAAGGCGTCCTGGAGCGGCGTTACGAGGGCGGCGCACTGCTCACCGAGGGCGAACTGGCCGAGGCCGTCGGGGTGTCCCGCACTCCGGTGCGCGAAGCGCTGCTGCGCCTGGAGGCGGAAGGGCTGATCAGGCTCTACCCCAAGAAGGGCGCCCTGGTGCTGCCGGTCTCCGCGCAGGAGATCGCCGACGTCGTGGAGACCCGGCTGCTCGTGGAGGAGCACGCGGCGCGCAAGGCCGTACCCGCCCCGCCCGCCCTGCTCGAACGGCTGGCCGAACTCCTCGCCCGGCAGGAGGCGCAGGCCGCCGCCGGGGACCTCGCCGCAGCCGCCGTCACCGACCGCTCCTTCCACGCCGAGATCGTGCGCAGCGGCGGCAACGAGATCCTGTCCCGCCTCTACGACCAGCTGCGCGACCGCCAGTTGCGGATGGGCGTCGCCGTCATGCACTCCCATCCCGACCGGATCGCCAAGACCCTCGCCGAGCACGCGGAGATACTGGACGCGCTGCGCGCCGGTGACGCCGAGGAGGCCGTCGCCGTCGTCCACCGGCACGTCGGCTGGTTCTCTCATCTGGCCCGGGGTGAGGTGCGGTGAGCGCCGCCTCCGGATCGGCCGCCGCCGGTTCGCTCCCCGGCGACCCACCCGGCGGCCGACGCGCCGTCGCCGTCTGGTGCATAGGCGTCGCGGTCTACTTCGTCGCCGTCATCTTCCGTACGTCACTGGGGGTGGCCGGCCTCGACGCCGCCGACCGCTTCGAGGTGAACGCCTCGGCCCTGTCCGCCTTCTCCATACTCCAGCTGCTGGTCTACGCCGGTATGCAGATACCCGTCGGCCTGCTGGTCGACCGGCTCGGCACCAAGAAGGTGCTGGCCATCGGCGCCGTACTGTTCACGGCCGGACAGCTCGGCTTCGCCTTCTCCCCCTCGTACGGCACGGCCCTCGGCTCGCGCGCGCTGCTCGGCTGCGGTGACGCGATGACCTTCATCAGCGTGCTGCGGCTCGGCAGCCGCTGGTTCCCCGTCCGGCGCGGACCGCTCATCGCCCAGTTCGCCGGACTGGTGGGCATGGCCGGCAACCTGGTCTCCACCCTCGCCCTCGCCCCCCTGCTGGACGGCATCGGCTGGACCGCCGCGTTCGCCGGGAGCGCCGTCGCGGGTGTCGTCGTCCTGGTCCTGCTGCTGTTCTTCCTCAAGGACCATCCCGAGGGCCATGAGCCGGAGCCCCTCCCGCATCTGGGCGCCGCCTACGTCCGCCGCCAGATCACCGCGTCCTGGCGGGAACCGGGGACCCGGCTCGGGCTGTGGGTCCACTTCACCGCCCAGTTCCCGGCGATGGTGTTCCTGCTGCTGTGGGGGCTGCCGTTCCTGGTCGAGGCACAGGGGCTCAGCCGGGCCGGCGCGGGCGCGCTGCTCACCGTCGTGGTCCTGTCCAACATGGCCGTCGGCCTCGTGTACGGCCAGATCGTCGCCCGGCACCACGGCGCCCGGCTCCCGCTCACCCTGGGCACGGTCGGTGCGACGGCCGTCCTGTGGGCGGTGACCCTGGTCTGGCCCGGCGCGCACGCTCCCCTGTGGCTGCTGATCGTGCTCTGCGCGGTGCTCGGCGCGTGCGGACCCGCCTCGATGATCGGCTTCGACTTCGCCCGCCCGGCGAACCCGCCCGAACGTCAGGGGACCGCCTCCGGGATCACCAACATGGGAGGCTTCGTCGCCTCCATGACGACCCTGTTCGCCATCGGGCTGCTGCTCGACGCGTCCGGCGGCAACTACGGCGTCGCCTTCTCCGTCGTCTTCCTGCTCCAGGCACTGGGCGTCAGCCAGATGCTCCGGCTGCGCGGCCGGGTGGCCCGCATCGAACGGGAACGGCTGGTCGCCAGCCGGGTGGAGACGGTGCACGTGCCGGTGTGACCGACCTCATGCCGCACGGTGGTCACTGCGGCTCTGGGGGCGGCAGCCCCCAGACCCCGACCGCAACTCAACCGCTACTGCTACTGCTACTGCTACCGATACGGGTACCGGTGCCGCTACTCGTACTGCTCCGGCTCCTGCTACTGCGTGACGGTGAAGTTCCGCAGGATCGCCGCCGTCAGTTTCGGGTCGCCCTCCGCCTTCACCCGGTCGGCCACCGCCTCCGGGGTGACCCGGCCGCAGGCCAGCCGGACGTAGGTCTCCCAGTCGAGGCTGAGGGTGGCGGCGGGGCCGAGCGCGGGGGCGGTCTCCAGGGTGCCCCGCCCCTGGATGTCGACCCGGATCGTGCGCAGGAACTCGATCGGGCCGTGCACATCGAAGACGATCGCCGAACTGCGGGGCGCGTCCGCCTTGTCGGCGACGATCGCGGGCAGCGCGGCGAGCAGTACGTCCCGGGCGACCTGGGCGCCGGGGGAGTCGAGGTCGCCGGGGGAGCCCAGCGCCGCGCGCAGATCCTGCTCGTGCACCCACATGTCGAAGGCGTGGCCGCGCATCGACTTCTCCAGCGTCAGCTCCGCGCCCAGCGGCCCGCGCACCTTCGCGCCCGGATCGCGCGACTCGTTGCGCAACTGGCGGTTGCGGCGGATCACCATGTACTCCAGCTCGGACGTCATCTCCGGCGAGGTGTGATGCCGGCGGACGTCGACCTGCATCTCCATGTAGCGCTGGTGGTCGTTGGTGACGTGGAACAGATCGCGCGGCAGGGTGTGGATGGGGCGCGGGTCACCGAGCATCTCGTTGTTCAGGCCGATGACGTGGGACACGATGTCCCGGACGGACCAGCCCGGGCAGGGCGTGCGGCGGTTCCAGTCGGCCTCCACGAGTGGCACCACCAGCTCGGATATCGCTTCGATGGAGTGGGTCCAGGCGTCGGCGTAGGGCTGGAGGGTGGGATGCAGACTCACGGAACGGGACCCCTCGGCGGTCGTGTCACGGGCAGGTGGTGGCGGCATTGCCAGTGGGAGGTGGCTGTCGGCGGCGTCTCGGCCTCCCCCGGTTCTCGGCTGGACTCGAACCGGGGAAGACCCCCAAGTTACGCTGCTGGGAGTCAGCCCGGCAGTGCTTTCGTGTGACGATCGTAGGCCCGTGTGGACGGCTCGAATGCCAGGACGGTGGTAGTGTGCGCGCCTCTCTCCTCCAGATCGCTATTAACGAGGGCGAATCGGTCGAATCGCGTAGGGAACGGGTGGCTTCGCTGGTGAGGGCCCAGGCGGGGGCCGCGGATCTGGTGGTGCTGCCGGAGCTGTGGACCACCGGAGCCTTCGCTTTCGAGGAGTTCGGCCGGGAGGCCGAGCCGCTGGACGGGCCGACGTACGAGGCGATGGCGAAGGCGGCGGGCGACGCGGGTGTGTGGCTGCACGCCGGGTCGATCCCCGAGCGGGACCCCGAGGGGCCGCTCTACAACACCTCCCTCCTCTTCTCTCCTTCCGGTGAGCCGGCCGCCGCCTACCGCAAGATCCATCGCTTCGGCTTCGACAAGGGCGAGGCCGTCCTGATGAGCGCCGGGCGGGAACTGGTGACCGCACGGCTTCCGCAGACCGTGCTGGGGCTGGCTACCTGCTATGACCTCCGTTTCCCCGAACTCTTCCGTGGACTGGTGGACGCCGGGGCCGAGACCCTGGTGATTCCGGCGGGGTGGCCGGAGCGGCGGCGCGGGCACTGGACGCTGCTGGCTCAGGCACGGGCGGTGGAGAACCAGGCGTTCGTTCTTGCTTGTGGAACGGCTGGGACGCACGCGGGAGTTCCACAGGCCGGTCACTCGATCGTGGTCGATCCCTGGGGGGAGATCCTGGGTGAGGCCGGGGGTGGAGAAGAGGTGCTCCGGGTGGAGTTCGACCCGGCGAAGGTGGCACGGACGCGGGAGCAGTTCCCGGCGCTGAAGGACCGGGTACTGGGGGTTCGGGCGCCGGAGCGGTGAGGCGGGGCGTTGCCCGGCCGCCGGTGAGGTGCGGGGGCGTTGCCCCTGGCCGGTGACGAGGGATGCCCGGTGTGGTCGTCCCTCCCTCCCCGGCCCTCAGTCCCCGTCCCGGTCCTTCTCCGCCAGCTGGATCACACACACGGCGATCGCGATCAGCAGCGCCGGGTCGGCGTCCTCGCGGACCACGTCCACGCCGTACGTCTCCCGGACATGCAGGAAACGGCGGGAGATGACGGCGAGCAGCTCACCGTCGTACTCGATGGCGAACTCCCGGTCGAGGATCTTGCCGCTGACGTCGAGTTCGGTGCCGTCGACCAGAGAGACGCGGTAGTGGTTGCGCAGCAGCGAGAGGCGTTTGCGGCGGATACGGGCGAGCTGCTCTCCCTCGCGTTCGATCACCATCGTGTCCCGCAGGGTGAACATCTTCTGCCGGATGTCGATCAGCACCTGCCCCTGCGTGTCCTTCAGCTCGAAGGTCTCCCGCAGCCGCATCGCCTTGCCGTCGACCAGGAACGCCTTGTTCCCGCGGTCGTCCTCGATCCAGTAGTCGTCGCCGAAGCCGAGCAATCGTTCACGTACGAGGAATCTCATGCGTGACGGGTTCCCCGGAGGGCGGCGCGCGACGCGGGGAGTAGGCCGAGGGGCTGACGCCGAACGCGGGCCGCCGGTACCCGTACGACGTCCTCCGGGCACCCGGCGAACACCTCCCGCCGCCCCTCGGTCCGCCCCGGCAACGCCATGAAGACCGCCTCGGATCCCTTCCCCACCACCGGTCCCCCCGTCGGCCTGTGACCCGGCGTTCATACCCGGATGGCAAGCTTGCGGCATGAACGACGCTGTCCCGGCGCCCACCCCCGCGCCCCGCCGCCGCGCCCGTGTCCGTGCCCCCGAGCTGATCGGCGAGGGCGGCTGGCTGAATACCGGCGGCACCCAGTACACCCTCGCCGACCTGCGCGGACGTATCGTCATCCTCGATTTCTGGACATTTTGCTGCGTCAACTGCCTGCATGTCCTGGACGAGCTGCGCGAGCTGGAGGAGAAGCACCGGGACACGGTCGTCGTGATCGGCGTGCACTCGCCGAAGTTCGTGCACGAGGCCGAGCACGCGGCGGTGGTGGACGCCGTGGAGCGGTACGGCGTGGCGCACCCGGTGCTGGACGATCCGGAACTGGCCACCTGGAAGCAGTACGCGGTACGGGCCTGGCCCACGCTGGTGGTGATCGACCCCGAGGGGTACATCGTCGCCCAGCACGCCGGTGAAGGCCATGTGCACGCCATCGAACGCCTGGTCGCGGAACTGGAGACCGAGCACGCCGCCAAGGGCACCCTGCGGCGCGGTGACGGCCCGTACGTGGCGCCCGAGCCCGAGCCGACGGTCCTGCGGTTCCCCGGCAAGGTGCTGGCGCTGCCCGGCGGGACCTTCCTGGTCAGCGACACCACCCGGCATCAGCTGGTGGAGCTGGCGGCGGATGGGGAGACGGTCCTGCGGCGGATCGGACAGGGCGGGCGCGGATCGGCCGACGGCCCGCCCGACCGGGCCGGTTTCCAGGAACCGCAAGGGCTCGCACTGCTGCCGGACGGCACGGTCGTCGTCGCCGACACCGTCAACCACGCCCTGCGCCGCTTCGACCCGGTGACCGGCGACACCACCACGCTCGCCGGGACCGGCCGCCAGTGGATGCAGGGCGATCCGGCCGCCGGCCCGGCCCGCGAGGTCCCGCTCTCCTCACCGTGGGACGTGGCCTGGTGGCAGGACCGGGTGTGGATCGCGATGGCCGGGGTGCACCAGCTGTGGGCGTACGACCCCGCCGACGGGTCGGTGACCGTCACCGCCGGCACCACCAACGAAGGTCTGCTCGACGGGCCCGGCGCCGACGCGTGGTTCGCCCAGCCGTCGGGCCTCGCCGCCACCCCCGACCGGCTCTGGCTCGCGGACTCCGAGACCAGCGCCCTGCGCTGGGTGGCCCCCGACGGCTCCGTGCACACCGCCGTCGGCACCGGCCTCTTCGACTTCGGCCACCGCGACGGCGCCGCCGGCCAGGCCCTTCTCCAGCACCCGCTCGGCGTCACCGCCCTGCCCGACGGCTCGGTGGCGGTCAGCGACACCTACAACCACGCCCTGCGCCGCTACGACCCCGCGACCGGCGAGGTCACGACCCTCGCCACGGATCTGCGCGAGCCCAGCGACGCCGTCCTCACCGGCGACGACATCCTCGTCGTGGAGTCCGCCCGCCACCGGCTGACCCGGCTGCGGCTGCCCGAGGAGGCGGTACGGGTCGAGTCCGTCGCCCACCGCACCCAGCGCGCGGCGACCGAGGTGACGCCGGGACGGCTCCGCCTCGACGTGATCTTCCAGGCCCCCACCGGCCAGAAACTCGACACCCGCTACGGCCCCTCGACCCGCCTCCTCATCTCCGCCACGCCCCCGGAACTCCTGCGCGGCGGCGAGGGCGCGGGTACGGATCTCTCCCGCGACCTCGATCTCGACCCCGCCGTGCCGGAGGGCGTCCTCCATATCTCCGCGATGGCCGCGTCCTGCGACGACGATCCCGCCAACGAGTACCCGGCCTGCCATGTCCATCAGCAGGACTGGGGGGTGCCGGTACGGGTGGTGGCGACCGGGGCGGGCCGGCTGCCGCTGGTGCTTGCGGGGATGGATGACTGAGGGTCGCGAGGAAACGACTCTGTGTAGTCAAGCCTCGGATGCGCTAGGCCGTATGAGTGAGACCGAGGAGCTGCGGCGTCGGATGAATGCCCTTGAGGCGCAAATGGACGCTCTTCTTGAGCAGATCACGACGACGCGGGCGGTTGTCGCCATAAACGATCGCGATGTGGCGGAGTTCAAGACGGAGCAGCGGGCGCAACGGCAGTTGCTGATGGCGCTGCGTGAGACGCAGGTGGAGCAAGGGCGCAAGATCGAAGCCCTCGACGCGAAGCTCAGCGGGAAGATCACGGCCCTGGAGGCAGAGATGCGGGGCGGATTCGCCACCGTGCTCGTCGCCGTGCAGGCCATCGCCGACCGGCTGTCGGAATCCGAGGCCGACACCGGATCCGAAACCTCCGGCGACTGACACCCCGGCCCCGCCCTCGCCCCCGTCACCCCTCCAAGAACGCCACCAGCGCATTCCCCAGCATGTGCGGATCATCCACCCCGCACAGCTCTCTCACGCTGTGCATCGACAGGATCGCCACCCCGATGTCGACCGTGCGGATGCCGTGGCGGGCCGCGGTGATGGGGCCGATGGTCGTGCCGCAGGGCATGGCGTTGTGGGAGACGAAGGACTGGAAGGGGACGCCCGCCTTCTCGCAGGCGGCGGCGAAGAGGGCGCGGCCCGAACCGTCGGTGGCGTAACGGTTGTTGACGTTCACCTTGAGGATGGGGCCGCCGTTGACACGGGGGTGGTGCGTCGGGTCGTGGCGCTCGGCGTAGTTGGGGTGGACGGCGTGGCCGGTGTCGGAGGACAGACAGACCGTGGCGGCGAAGGCGCGCGCCCGGTCCTCCAGGGTGCCGCCGCGGGCGAACACCGACCGCTCCAGCACCGAGCCGAGCAGCGGCCCGTCCGCGCCGGTGTCGGACTGCGAACCGTTCTCCTCGTGGTCGAAGGCCGCCAGCACCGGGATGTACGGCAGGGCGTCACCGCTGGTGGCGACCGCTGTCAGGGCCGCCGTACCGGCGTGCACCGAGAGCAGGTTGTCCATCCGGGGGCCCGCCATCAGCTCCTGGTCGCGGCCCAGATAGGCGGGCGGTTCCACGGGGTGCAGCATCAGGTCCCAGCCCGCGACCGAGCCGGCCGGCAGCGCGGCCTCCTGCTCCAGGAAGGCGATCAGATCGCCGTCCCGCGTCTCACCGAGCCCCCACACCGGTTGCAGATGCCGCTGCTTGTCCAGCTTGAGTCCCTCGGAGGAGACGGAGCGGTCCAGGTGGATGGCCAGCTGAGGGACGCGCAGCAGCGGGCGCGCGACATCGACCAGTCGCGTCGATCCGTCCCGCAGCGTCAGCCGGCCCGCGATGCCCAGGTCGCGGTCCAGCCAGGAGTTCAACAGCGGCCCGCCGTAGATCTCCACCGCCACCTGCCGCCAGCCGTACGACCCGGTGTCCGGCAGCGGCTTCACCCGCAGACTGGGGGAGTCGGTGTGCGCGCCGATGATCCGGAAGGGCGTGTGCGGCTCGGCGCCCTCCGGTACCCACCACGCCACGATCGCGCCACCGCGCAGCACATACCTGCCGCCGCTGCCCGCCTCCCAGGCGTCCGTCTCGGCGACCTGCCGGAAACCGGCCTTCTCCAGCCGCTCGGCGACGTTCGCCACGGCGTGGTACGGCGACGGCCCGGCCGTCAGGAAGGACATCAGGTCGTCGGTGTGGCCGCGGTCGAGGCGGGGGGGTTCGCTCATGGGTTCACTTTAACGACGTATCCAGGCCCACTCCCCGTGGTGGGAGCGGGCCCTGGTGAGGACGGTGTGGAGACCCGCCGGTAGCTCCCCGACCTGGCCGGGATCCATCGGAAACAGCCCAGAACAGGGCCCTAGAACGCGGCCTCGTCCAGCTCCATCAGGTCCAGGTCGACGGTCTCGGCGACCTTGCGGGCCAGGGTGACGCCCGGCAGCACACTGGCCGCGAAGAACTTCGCCGCCGCGATCTTTCCGGTGTAGAACGCCTTGTCCCTGGCGGACGCCGTCGGCAGCTTCTCGGCGGCGACCGCGGCCCCGCGCAGCAGCAGATAGCCGACGATCACATCGCCGGAGGCCAGCAGCAGCCGGGTGGTGTTCAGGCCCACCTTGTAGATGTTCCTCACGTCCTGCTCGGTGGCCGCGAGGTCGGTCAGCATCAGGCCGACGATCGCCTCCAGCTCGACGGCCGCCTTCGCCAGGTGCTCCCGGGCGCCGGACAGCTCCTCGCCGCCCGTGCCCAGTGCCAGGAACTGCTTGATGTCGTCGGCGACCGAGTTCAGCGCGGCGCCCTGGTTGCGGACGATCTTCCGGAAGAAGAAGTCCTGTCCCTGGATCGCCGTCGTGCCCTCGTACAGCGTGTCGATCTTGGCGTCCCGGATGTACTGCTCGATCGGGTACTCCTGGAGGAACCCGGAGCCGCCGAAGATCTGGAGCGACTGGGCGAGCTGCTCGTAGCCCTTCTCCGAGCCGTAGCCCTTCACGATCGGCAGCAGCAGGTCGTTGAGCGCGTGCTCGGTGGACGCGTCCTCGCCGGCCGCCTCCTTGAGGGCGATGGAGTCCTGGACGGACGCCGTGTGCAGCACGAGCGCGCGCATGCCCTCCGCGTACGCCTTCTGCGTCATCAGTGAGCGGCGGACGTCCGGGTGGTGGGTGATGGTGACCTTGGGCGCGGCCTTGTCCATGAAGTTCGCCAGGTCGGGGCCCTGGACGCGCTCCTTGGCGTACTCCAGCGCGTTCAGATAGCCCGTGGACAGGGTGGAGATCGCCTTGGTGCCGACCATCATCCGGGCGAACTCGATGATCCGGAACATCTGCCGGATGCCGTCGTGCTTGTCACCGATCAGCCAGCCCTTGGCCGGGTGCCGGTCGCCGAAGGTCAGCTCGCAGGTGTTGGACGCCTTCAGACCCATCTTGTGCTCGACGTTCGTCGCGTACACGCCGTTGCGCTCGCCCAGTTCGCCGGTCTCGACGTCGAAGAGGTACTTCGGGACCAGGAAGAGGGACAGGCCCTTGGTGCCGGGGCCGGCGCCCTCGGGGCGGGCCAGCACGTAGTGGAGGATGTTCTCCTCCATGTCGTGCTCACCGGAGGTGATGAACCGCTTCACGCCCTCGATGTGCCAGGAGCCGTCCTCCTGCCGGACCGCCTTGGTGCGCCCCGCGCCCACGTCCGAACCGGCGTCCGGCTCGGTGAGCACCATGGTCGAGCCCCAGGTCCGCTCCACGGCGAGGGAGGCGATCTTCCGCTGTTCCTCGGTGCCCTCCTCGAAGAGGATGCGGGCGAACGCCGGGCCCGAGGAGTACATCCAGATCGCCGGGTTGGCGCCCAGGACCAGCTCCGCGTACGACCAGATCAGCGAGGGCGGGGCGGTGGTGCCGCCGATCTCCTCGGGCAGGCCCAGCCGCCAGTACTCCGAGTCCATGAACGCCCGGTAGCCCTTCTTGAAGGAGTCCGGGAGCGGGGCGGTGTTGGTCTCGGGGTCGAAGACCGGCGGATTGCGGTCGGCGTCGGCGAAGGACTCGGCCAGCTCGTGCTCGGCGAGCCGGGTCAGCTCCTCCAGGACGCTCTTGGCGGTATCGGTGTCCATCTCCTCGAACGGGCCGGTGCCGTACAGCTTGTCGCGTCCCAGTACCTCGAAGAGGTTGAACTCGATGTCGCGGAGATTCGACTTGTAGTGCCCCATGGCGATGGCTCCGTAGAGAGATCGGCGAGGCACTGACTCCTCGCGCCCAGTTCACATGCTCAGTAGTGCCTACGATGATGCTACCCGTCGGTAATAAGAAGCAACCCCTACTCGGCCAAGTGTGAGAAGGGCCCCGTATGCGCCCCGTTCGACCCGCGAACGACCGGTCAGGGCGCTCGGTGCCGCAGCCGTCGTGGTCGGATGCGCGGCGGGGGAGGGGCGTGGTCGGGGGCGTGGGCATGGGTGGCCTCCGGTCGAGAAGGTCGAGTCATTCTGTAGCGAGCGATAGATAAAACCGTACCAGCATTCCGTAGCGATCGCTAGATAAATTTCCCCGGGCGTCGGCCACCCCCTCCCCCTCGGTACGCTTGCGCGCATGTACGGATACGGGCAGCCGATGGACAACGGCGGTGCGCAGCAGTACGCCCAGCCGCAGCAGATGTCCGGCGGTGTGGGGGGATATGGGCAGCAGCAGCCGCTGTATCCGGAGCCGTCGCCGCCCTCGCTCGCCGACGCGGTGCGTGCCTTCACCACGGGGCAGATGCCGGCCGAGGACTTCCAGCAGGTCTTCGCCACCTCGAAGGTGTACTGCCCGCGCGGTGACAACCCCGGCTTCCTCGCCCTGCACAACACCCAGCAGCCGGTGATCCCGATGTTCAGCTCGCTCAAGGAGCTGCGGCGCTACGCGGGCAAGGAGTCCAAGTACTTCGTGATCACCGGTGCCGAGGTGATCGACTTGCTGCCGACCGGCTACGGGTTCGTCCTGGACATGGAGGGCGAGCACCGCATGGTCTTCGACGCGAAGGCCGTCGAGCAGATGGTCGACTTCGCGATGCGCAGGATGTACGGCTGATCGCGCGTTCCGCGTGCCGCGTCATCGAGGTTCTGTGTCGTCGAGGTTCCGCGTCGTCGAGTACGGCGTCCGCCCGGAGGGAATGCCCTCCGGGCTTTCTTCGTTACGGGTGGCAGAAAGTTCAACAGTCAACTAAAGTGGTCGTACCCAAGGAGGTACCGACATGCCCGCTGTGACCGTCGAGAACCCGCTGACGCTGCCCCGAGTGACCGCATCCGCCGACGCCGTGGCACGTCCCGTGCTCGCCGTCACGACCGCCCCGGGCGGTTTCGAGGGCGAAGGCTTCCCGGTGCGCCGGGCGTTCGCGGGCATCAACTACCGCCATCTCGACCCGTTCATCATGATGGACCAGATGGGCGAGGTGGAGTACGCGCCGGGTGAGCCCAAGGGCACCCCCTGGCACCCCCACCGCGGCTTCGAGACCGTGACCTACATCATCGACGGGATCTTCGACCACCAGGACTCCAACGGCGGCGGTGGCACCATCACCAACGGTGACACCCAGTGGATGACGGCCGGCGCCGGTCTGCTGCACATCGAGGCCCCGCCGGAGCACCTCGTCGTCTCGGGCGGTCTCTTCCACGGTCTCCAGCTGTGGGTGAACCTTCCCGCCAAGGACAAGATGATGGCGCCGCGCTACCAGGACATCCGCGGCGGCCAGGTCCAGCTCCTCACCACCCCCGACGGCGGCGCGCTGCTCCGTGTCATCGCCGGTGAGCTGGACGGACACGCCGGTCCGGGCGTCACCCACACCCCGATCACGATGATCCACGCCACGCTCGCGCCGGGCGCGGAACTCACCCTGCCGTGGCGCGAGGACTTCAACGGTCTCGCCTACGTCCTCGCCGGACGCGGCACGGTCGGCGCCGAGCGGCGGCCGATCCAGCTCGGCCAGACCGCGGTCTTCGGCGACGGCTCCTCGCTGACCGTCCGCGCGGACGAGAAGCAGGACGGCAACACCCCGGACCTGGAGGTCGTACTCCTCGGCGGACAGCCGATCCGGGAGCCGATGGCGCACTACGGACCCTTCGTCATGAACACCCGTGACGAACTCCAGCAGGCGTTCGACGACTTCCAGAAGGGCCGCCTCGGCACCATCCCGGCGGTGCACGGCATGACACAGGAGGGCCCGCAGGGCTGACGCCCCGTCATCTCGGGTCACCCGGGCGGGCTGTCCGGACAGGACAGCCCGCCCGTCGCGTGTTCCGCTGGACGGATGCGCCTGCTACCCGAGCCCGTACGCCGTCTCGTCGCCTGGTGCGCCGTGATTCTGCTGGTGGCGGGCGTGGGGTACGTCGGGATCCGGCTGGTCGTGGAGCTGCGTACGGCCGTGGTGCCGGTGCTGCTCGCCCTGCTCGGCACCGCGCTGCTGCACCCCTTCCACAAGCGGCTGGTGAAGGCGAAGGTCAACCGGTCGCTCGCCGCCGCTCTCACCTGCGTCGCCGTCGTGGCCGTCGTCGGCGGTGCCGTCTATATCGTCGTCGCCGCGCTCATCGCCTCCGGCGACCAGATCATCGCCTCCCTCAAGGACGCCGCGACCTCGCTCGCCCAGCACTTCGGGGCCGCCGGCACCTCCCTGAACGACCTCGCCTCCAACTCCAGGGACCTGCTGACCAAGTTCGGCGGTACGGCGGCCTCCGGGGTGATCAGCGGGGTCAGCGTGGTCGGCGAGACCATCGCCCTGGCCGTACTGGCACTGCTGCTCGTCTTCTTCTTCCTGCGCGATTCCGACCGGGCCGCCGCCGCGCTGCGCTCGCTGTCGCCGCGCGGCACCGCCGACACCGTCGAGGCGATGGCCCGGCGGGCCTTCCGGGCCGTCGAGGGCTTCATGCGCGGCACCACCCTCATCGCCTTCATCGACGCCCTGTGCATCACCATCGGCCTGCTGATCCTGCGCGTACCCGGCGCGATGGGTCTCGGGGCGCTGGTCTTCGTCGGCGCGTACATCCCCTACCTCGGTGCCTTCATCTCCGGCGCGGTCGCGGTTCTCGTCGCCCTCGCCGACCGGGGGTTCGTGATCGCGCTGTGGGCGCTCGGGGTGGTGCTCGCCGTGCAGGTGCTGGAGGGACATGTGCTCCAGCCGATGATCCAGAGCCGGACCGTGCAGATGCATCCGGCGGTCGTGATGCTCGCCATCACCGCGGGCGCGTCCGTGGCCGGCATCCTCGGCATGCTGCTGGCCGTACCGCTCACGGCGGCGGCGTTCGGGGTCCTCAGCGAATTGCGTGACCACTACGCTCCGGCCCCGGCGTCCGGGGCGGCCGACCTCTAGCGACCCGAACGGGAACTCGCGGTCCCCCGGACATGGGACGCCCCGGTCCAGGAGGGCAGGTGCCTGGGCCGGGGCTGGGCTGCCGGAAGGCGTGCGGCACGGGCGACTCGCCTTCACGGACAGTGATTCGAGAGTACGGAGGGTGAGGCGCGGCGCGCCGGCCGCGCTCGGTCAAACGCCCGGATCGTGGGACGCGGGGGTGCGGGGTGGGCGGGGCACCCCCGCGTACGCCGAGCCCTTGCGCTCCGCTTCCTGTCGCCGGTCCGGTTCCCTGTCGTCCGTCGCGTTCCTGGTCGCCCGGCCCGCTGCCCGTCGCCCGGCCCGCTATGCGCCGGCCTCGCCCTCGTCCTCGGTCTCGTCCTCGAAGCCGCCCGAGTCACCCCGGCCATCCAGGTCACCCAAGCCACCTGCATCCCTCAAGTCGCCCAGCTCCTCCAGCTCCTCCAGCTCCCCCAGCTCCCCCAGTTCCCCCAGGTCCTCCAACCCCTCCACCGCCAGCGCGGCCACCGGCCCGTCCCCGGGAGCCAGGGGGGACAGGGGAGCCAGCGGGGACAGGGGAGACACCTCACCCTCCGCCTCCCGCAGCTCGAACCAGATGCTCTTGCCCTCGCCGCGCGGATCCACCCCCCACGCGTGTGCCAGCAGCTCGATGAGGACCAGTCCGCGCCCGGAGGAGGCCAGCTCGCCGGGGCGGCGCTTGTGCGGGAGGTCGTCGCCCGCGTCGGTGACCTCCACCCGCATCCGCCGCGCCCCCGGATCGCCGGTGATCTCGGCGATGAGCAGCGCGTCGGTGTCGGTGTGCACGAGGACGTTGGTGAGCAGCTCGGACACCAGGAGCACGGTGGAGTCCACCTGGTCGGCCGAGAACCAGTCGTGCAGCAGCTCGCGCAGTTGCTGCCGGGCCACCGCGATCCGCTCCGGCTCGGCCTGCGCCACGGTCAGCATGGTGCGCCGGGTCCGCGGGCGGGTGGTCACCACCTCGCCGCAGCCGCAGCCCGGGCCCTGCCGACACAGCAGCAGTACGGCGATGTCGTCCTCGCGGCGATCGGCGAGCGGGCCGGTGGTGTGGTGCGAGGACGGCCCGTGGACGGCCTGGACCAGCGCGTCGGCCAGCGTCTCCAGATCGCCCTGGTGGTCCTCCAGGATCGCCCGGATCCGCTGCCAGCCGGTGTCCAGGTCATGGCCGCCGGTCTCGATCAGCCCGTCCGTGCACAGCATCAGCGTCTCGCCGGGCTGGAGGGTGACGGTGGTCGTGGGGTAGTCGGCGTCCGGGTCGATGCCCAGCGGCAGCCCGCCCGGGGTGGCCCGGCGCAGCACGGTCCCGTCCGCCATCCGGATCGCCGGGTCGGGATGGCCCGCGCGGGCGATGTCGAGCACGCCGGTCGCCGGGTCGGCCTCGACGTACAGGCAGGTCGCGAAGCGCGGGTCGCCGGTGTCGTCGTGCTGGCAGCCGAAGCCGTTGAGGAAGCGGGAGGCGCGGGAGAGCACGGCGTCGGGGCGGTGGCCCTCGGAGGCGTAGGCGCGCAGGGCGGTCCGCAGCTGTCCCATGAGACCGGCGGCCCGTACGTCATGGCCCTGGACGTCCCCGATGACCAGGGCGAACCGTCCGCCGTCGCCCGGCAGCGGGATCATGTCGTACCAGTCGCCGCCGACCTGGAGGCCGCCCCCGGTGGGGACATAGCGGGCGGCGACGCTCATGCCGGGGATCTCCGGGCCGAGCGTGGGCAGCATGGAGCGCTGGAGTCCGTCGGTCAGTTCCCGCTCGGATTCGGCGATCCCGGCGCGGGCGAGGGCCTGGGCGAGCATCCGGGCCACCGTGGTCAGCACGGACCGCTCGTCCGGGTTGAACGCCACCGGGTAGGCGAACGCGGCCATCCAGGCGCCCATCGTGCGCCCGGCGACGGTCAGCGGCAGGAACGCCCAGGACTGCCGTTCGAACCCCTCGGCGAGCGGCCAGGTGACGGGGTAGCGGGACTTGTACTGGCCGGGCGAGGAGAGATAGACGGCCCGGCCGGTGCGGCACACCTCGGCCGCCGGATAGTCGGTCGCCAGGGACATGTGGGAGAAGGGGGCCTCGTCGCCGGGCTGGTGCCCGTGGTGGCCGACGATCGTCAGCCGGTCGCCCTCGACGCCGAACACGGCGAGCCCGGCCGGGGTGAATCCGGGCATCGACAGCCCGGCGGCGACCCGCAGCACCTCGGCGGTGGAGCGGGCCTCGGCCAGCGCCCGGCCCGCGTCCAGCAGAAACGCCTCGCGCGAGCGCCGCCAGTCGCCGGTGACCGCCCGCCGCCCGGCCGGGGTGCCCGGGGTCGGCTCGGTGACCTCCTGGAGCGTGCCGATCAGCTCGTAGGCCTGTTTCTCCGGGTCGAACGACGGTTTCGAACGGCTGCGGACGATCCGGATGATCCGGCCCCGCTCGTCCATGATCCGGATGCGTACCTCGGCGAGGGTGCCCTCGGCGACGGCGAGCTGCACCACGCCGGTGATCTCGTTCCAGTCGACGGGGTGCAGCCGGGCCCTTACCTGGGCCTCCGTGAGGACGGTCGGCTCGGCGGGCAGACCGAGCAGTCGGGCGGCCTCGGCATCCACCGTGACCTGCCCGATCGAGGTGTCCCAATGCCAGAGGCCCGTGGCCAGTGCGGCGAGTACCTGCTCGACCGCTGGCAGGGGCTCACCAGTGCGCATTGCCCCACTGTAAGAAGATCCGATCGAACAATGCCACTGATGTCGTATGTGTGACCGTTGTCCTCCCGGGTCACGTGAGGTCTGCGGAGGTGCCACGGGGAGGCTCTCCGGATGGCACGTCGGGCGGCTCTCGGGGTGGCTCTCGGGCAGTGGGGGCCGCGCTAATACGGGGGAAGAGCGTCCGGGGCGGCCGGTACCCTGGGGGCGACGTTTCACGTGAAACAAACCCCACCCCAGCGATACCCCAAAACCCTGAAAACCCCGAAACCCCGAGATACTCCCCGAGCAGCGAAGGCTGGATGAACGACGATGCATCGGTACAGGTCCCACACCTGCGGTGAGCTACGCGCCTCTGACGTCGGCACCGACGTCCGGCTGAGCGGCTGGCTGCACAATCGGCGCGACCTGGGCGGCATCCTCTTCATCGATCTGCGCGATCACTACGGCATCACGCAGCTGGTCGCCCGCCCCGGCACGCCCGCCTACGAGGCCCTGGACAAGCTGACCAAGGAATCGACGCTGAGGGTGGACGGCAAGGTCGTCTCCCGGGGCGCCGAGAACGTGAACCCCGACCTGCCGACCGGTGAGGTCGAGGTCGAGGTCGGCGAGGTGGAGCTGCTGGGCGCGGCTCAGCCCCTCCCCTTCACGATCAACGCCGAGGACGGGGTCAACGAGGAGCGGCGCCTTGAGTACCGCTTCCTGGACCTGCGCCGCGAGCGCATGCACCGCAACATCATGCTGCGTACGGCGGTCATCTCGGCGATCCGGCACAAGATGACGGCGCTGGGCTTCAACGAGATGGCGACGCCGATCCTGTCGGCGACCAGCCCCGAGGGCGCCCGCGACTTCGTGGTCCCCTCCCGGCTGAACCCGGGCAAGTTCTACGCGCTGCCCCAGGCCCCGCAGCAGTTCAAGCAGCTGCTGATGATCTCCGGGTTCGACCGCTACTTCCAGATCGCGCCCTGTTTCCGCGACGAGGACGCGCGGGCCGACCGCTCGCCGGGCGAGTTCTACCAGCTCGACGTGGAGATGTCCTTCGTGGAGCAGGAGGACGTCTTCCAGCCGATCGAGCGGCTGATGACGGAGCTGTTCACGGAGTTCGGCGGGGGCCGCGAGGTCACCTCCCCCTTCCCCCGGATCCCGTTCCGCGAGGCGATGCTGAAGTACGGCTCCGACAAGCCGGACCTCCGGGCCCAGCTGGAGCTGGTGGACATCACCGATGTCTTCGAGGGCTCGGAGTTCAAGGCGTTCGCGGGCAAGCACGTACGGGCGCTGGCGGTGCCGGCGGTCCAGGACCAGCCGCGCAAGTTCTTCGACCAGCTCGGCGAGTACGCGATCACGCTGGGCGCGAAGGGCCTGGCGTGGGTGCGGGTCGCCGAGGACGGTTCGCTGACGGGCCCGATCGCGAAGTTCCTGACGGAGGACAACGTCAAGGTCCTCACCGAGCGGCTCGGCCTGGCGGCCGGTCACGCGGTGTTCTTCGGCGCGGGCGACTTCGAGGAGGTCTCGAAGATCATGGGCGCGGTGCGGGTCGAGGCCGCGAAGCGCGCCGGTCACTTCGAGGAGAACGTCTTCCGGTTCTGCTGGATCGTCGACTTCCCGATGTACGAGCGGGACGAGGACACCGGCGCGATCGACTTCTCGCACAACCCGTTCTCCATGCCGCAGGGCGGTCTTGAGGCCCTGGAGACCCAGGACCCGCTGGACATTCTGGGCTGGCAGTACGACATCGTCTGCAACGGTGTCGAGCTGTCCTCCGGCGCGATCCGCAACCATGAGCCGGAGATCATGCTGAAGGCGTTCGAGATCGCCGGGTACGACCGGGACACGGTCGAGGACAAGTTCGCCGGCATGCTCCGCGCGTTCCGTTTCGGCGCCCCGCCGCACGGCGGCATCGCCCCCGGCGTGGACCGGATCGTCATGCTCCTCGCCGACGAGCCCAACATCCGCGAGACGATCTCCTTCCCGCTCAACGGCAACGCCCAGGACCTGCTGATGGGCGCGCCGACGGAGCTGGACGAGTCACGGCTGAGGGAGCTGCACCTCTCGGTGCGGAAGCCGCAGCCGAAGTAGGCGGTGATCCGGCCGTGTGACGGCCGTCACCCGCGTGGTGATCGAGAACGCGCGACGCCCCGCTCCCGGTTGTTGCCGGGGCGGGGCGTTGTCGTGCCTGAGGTGGGGCGGGTCAGCGGGCGACGAACTGGGTCAGGATGGCCTGGACCTCGTAGATGTCGACGCCCTTCGTGAAGGTCTTCTGGATGGGGGCCGCGGAGCCCGAGACCCAGATCTTGAGTTCGGCGTCGAGGTCGAAGGTGCCGGCCGTTTCCACCGCGAAGTGGGTGATGCTGCGGTACGGAATCGAGTGGTACTCGACCTTCTTGCCGGTGATGCCCTGCTTGTCGACCAGGATCAGGCGGCGGTCGGTGAACAGGATGGTGTCGCGTATCAGCTGGTACGCGGCGTGGACCTGCTCGCCCTGGCCCAGTAGACGGGTGTAGTCCTGGGCCGCCTGCGCCGGGTCGATGGCATGCGCGTTTCCGAAAAGAGCCATGGTGGATCCCCCCACTTGTGATCGTCCGGAATGTATATCTTGACGGTGGGGGGTTTGGCCATGGGGGGAGGGTCAATTCCCCGTTGCTGGTGTCAGTTCCCGTTCTCGGTGTCGCCCCCGAAGCGCTCCTTGTACGTCTCCAGGTCGTCGTCCGTGAGCTTGGCGAACAGGACCGGGGGGACCGTGAAAGGGGTGCCGGGGGGGAGCGTGGTCAGGGAACGGGACGTGGATTCGGTGACCCAGGTCGCCGTGTCCTGGGGAAGTGTGAAGGTTTTGCGCATCTCCGCCGACGCCGACGGGATGATCGGCTCCGAGACCACCGAGTAGAGGTGGATCAGATTCATGGCGGTGCGCAGCGTCAGCGCCGCCCCGTCCTGGTCCGTCTTGATCTCCAGCCATGGGGCCTTCTCCTCCAGGTAGGAGTTGCCCGCCGACCAGAGCGCGCGCAGCGCCGCCGCCGCCTTGCGGAATTGCAGGGACTCCAGCTGCTGCTCGTACTCGGAGAGAAGACGGCTGATCTCCTCGCCCAGCTTTCGCTCCGCCTCGCCGGGGGTGCCGCCCGCCGGGACCTGGTCGCCGAAGCGCTTCTTGGAGAAGGACAGGACGCGGTTCACGAAATTGCCGAGGGTGTCCGCCAGGTCCTTGTTCACCGTCGCCGTGAAATGCTCCCAGGTGAACGATGAGTCGTCCGACTCCGGTGCGTTGGCGATCAGGAAGTAGCGCCAGTAATCGGCGGGGAGGATGTCGAGCGCCTGGTCCGTGAAGACGCCGCGCTTCTGGGACGTGGAGAACTTTCCGCCGTAGTACGTCAGCCAGTTGAAGGCCTTGACGTAGTCCACCTTCTTCCACGGCTCCCGTACGCCCAGTTCGGTCGCCGGGAACATCACCGTGTGGAACGGGACATTGTCCTTCGCCATGAATTCGGTGTAACGGACGGTGGTGTCCACGTCGTACCACCAGGATTTCCAGTCCCGGATTTCACCGACGGGGGCCTTGTCCGACCATTCCTTTGTCGCGCCGATGTATTCGATCGGGGCGTCGAACCACACGTAGAAGACCTTGCCCTCGGCCGCCAGCTCCGGCCAGGTGTCCGCCGGTACGGGGACGCCCCAGTCCAGGTCGCGGGTGATCGCGCGGTCGTGCAGGCCCTCGGTCAGCCACTTGCGGGCGATGGAGGAGGCGAGCTGGGGCCAGTCGCTCTCGTGGGCCGCGATCCACTCCTCCACCTCATGCTGGAGCTTGGACTGGAGGAGGAAGAGGTGCTTGGTCTCGCGGACCTCCAGGTCCGTGGAGCCGGAGATCGCCGAGCGCGGGTTGATCAGGTCGGTCGGGTCCAGCACGCGCGTGCAGTTCTCGCACTGGTCGCCGCGGGCCTTGTCGTAGCCGCAGTGGGGACAGGTGCCGACGACATAGCGGTCCGGGAGGAAGCGGCCGTCGGTGGGGGAGTAGACCTGGCGGATCGCGCGCTCTTCGATGAAGCCGTTCTCGTTGAGGCGGCGGGCGAAGTGCTGGGTGATCTCGCGGTTCTGGGGGGAGGAGCTGCGGCCGAAGTAGTCGAAGGACAGGCCGAAGCCGTCGTAGACCGCCTTCTGCGCGTCGTGCGCCTGCGCGCAGAACTCGGCCACCGGGAGGCCCTGTTCCTTGGCCGCCAGTTCGGCCGGGGTGCCGTGTTCGTCCGTCGCGCAGATGTAGAGGACCTCGTGGCCGCGCTGGCGGAGGTAACGGGAGTAGACGTCCGCCGGGAGCATGGACCCCACCATGTTGCCCAGGTGCTTGATCCCGTTGATGTAGGGAAGGGCGCTGGTGATGAGGTGTCGAGCCATGGCGGCTGCTCCCAGGGTGGTTTTTCTCTTCGCGAACCTTGAAATCGTAGCCGACAGGGGTGGGCCGCCCGCCTCCCGTTTCTGTGGTGGGGAGGGGGCGGCCGGGTACTGCGTCGGGGGTGGGGGTGGGGGTGGGCTCGGTTATGGGCGCCAGCCCTTGAGGATGCCTTCGTAGAGTTCCGCGTCGGTGAGTTCCAGGGGGGTCTCGCCGGCCAGGAAGTGGGAGGTGTTCGGGGTCTTCAGCTTGCGGAGGTAGTCGAAGGCCTTGTTCTCCGGGTCGCCGAAGGCCACGAAGGCGAAGTGGATCTGGGGGTGGGTCTTCGCCGCTTCGGTCAGGGCCTGGGTCGCCGGGGTCTTGGCGTCGGGGGCGCCGTCGGTCTGGAAGACGACGAGGGCGGGGGCGGCGGTGCCGGATTTGTTGTAGTGGGTGTCGTAGTGGGTGAGGATTTCCGCCACGGCGGTGTGGTAGCTGGTACGGCCCATGCGGCCGAGGGTCGCGTGGGTGTCGTCGACCTTTGTCTCGTGGTCGGTGAGGGTGAGGTCCGTGGTGCCGTCCACTTCCGTGGAGAAGAAGGTGACGTGGACGGTGGGGGTGTCTGTGGTGGGGGTGAGGTGGGCCGCGAGGGCGAGGGTCTGGTCGGCCAGGGCCTGGGCCGAGCCGTCCTTGTAGTACGGGCGCATGCTCGCGGAGCGGTCGAGGACGAGGTAGGTGTGGGCGCGGGTGGTGGTGCGGCCGGCCTGGGCCAGGGCGGTGGCGGCGGAGGTGTGGGCGGTGAGGAGGGTGGGGGGGAGGGGGGACGGCCCGCGGTGTGCCCAGCCGCGGGTGGTTCCCCACCCCCCCCCACCCGACAGAAAACGGGCGGAGGGGGGTGGCGCCACACGGGGGCGGT
>NZ_JBHYUG010000016.1:84620-113999 GCF_042749375.1 Streptomyces sp. NPDC059477
GGGGGGGGGGGGGTGGGGTGGGGTGTTGGGGGGGGGGGTGGGGGGGCGGGGTAGGGTGGCACCGGTGGGGTTTCGACATCGCGGGGTGTGTTCCCACCCGCACCACCCGTACTGCTTTCGTCGTCGGGTGCGGGTGGCCCCTGCGGGGCTTGCTCGCCGTCGGCGGCCTCGGGGGTGGGGGTCTTGGGGGCGGCCTCGGGTGCGGGGGTCTCGACCGGCTCGGCGGCGGGGGTGGGCTCGGTTTCGCTCGACGCTTCCGTCTCGCTCGACGCTTCCGCCTTGCTCGCCGACGCGGCTTCGGGCTCCGACGCGGTTTCCGGCTCCGGGGCGGTCTCCGGCTGCGGGGTGGGCTCGGGCTCGGTCTGGGCTTCCGGCTCCGGCTCCGGCTTCGATTCGGGCTCGGGATCCGATTTCGGCTCTGGCGTCGATTCCGGTTCGGTCTGGGCTTCCGGCTCCGAGGCGGTCTCCGGTTCCGGTTCCGACTGGGTCTGGGCTTCCGGCTCCGCCGTCGCCTTCGGCTCCGCCTCCGGCGCGGTTTCCGGCTCCGTCGGCTCCGGCTGCGGGTCCTCGGCCGTCTCCGGTACGGGCTGCTCCGCCTCGTCCGCTACGGGTTCGGCGGCGACCGGGGTGTCCTCGGCCACCGCCTCTTCGGCGGTCGGCGTCGCCGCGATCACCGGCTCCCCGGCCTCGGGCTCCGCCTCGACCGGCGTCTGCTCTTCGGCGACGGGCTGCTCCGCGGGCGCCTCCGCCTCGGCGGGCGTTGCCGCAGGCTCCGGCTCTTCAGCCGCGGCCACTGACTCCTCGGCCTCTGCCGTGACCGGCGTCGGCTGCTCGTCGGCGGGTTGGTCCGCAGGTGCTGTGGCAGTCTCCGGTTCCCCGGCCGTGGTCTCCGTCTCGGTGGGCTCGGCTTCTGCCGTGACTGGCGTCGGCTTCTCGTCGGCGGGCTGCTCTGAGGGCGTCGCCGAAGTCACCGGCTCCTCGGTCTCGGCGTCCTCGGCCTCTGCCGTGACCGGCGTCGGCTCCTCCTCGGCGGGCCGCTCCGCTGGTGTCGTCTCCGCCTCCGGGACCTCCGCCTCCGTCGCCCGCTCGGCGACCGGCCCCGCTTCCTCCACCCGCTCCTCGGTCTGCTCCAGCCTCGGCTCCCCCGCCGGCCTGGGCACGACCGGCACCGCCACATTGTCGAAGGCCGCCGCCACCAGCTCATGCGCCTCCGGCGAGGAGAGCCGCGGCTCCGGGACCTGCACCTGCACCGCGTCCGGCGCCACACTCGTAGCCGTAGCCGTAGCCGTAGCCGTAGCCGGAGTCTCATCCACCGCCGAGGACGGACCCGTATCCGTCACCACGGCCGAAGCAGCCTCCGTCACCACAGCCGGAGCCGCTTCCGTGACCACCGTCGAGGCCCTGCCCGCCACCGCCTCCGACGACGAACCCACAGCCGCCCCCGAAGCCGCGGGCACAGCCACCGCCGTCTTCGCAGGCGCAGCCGGAACCGCCCCCTCCGCGTCCGGTGCCGTCGCCGGGCTCGGGATGGTCGGTGTGGCTGGTTCTGCCCCTGCCGCCTCCGACTCCACCGTGGCCGCCGCAGGCGTCCCCGTACCCTCTGCCTCGGCGGATCGCGCTCTGCGCGTGCGGCCGAATGCGTTCCGCAGGAGAGTGAGAATGCCCATGTGCGCAACCCTTCGTGTGAGTTGATGCCAGCCGATCCCTGGCCAGGACGGACACGTAAGGTTAGCGGCCTCAGGGGGCGATCTTGGGGTCGGTTCACCCGGCCGCCACTTCGATCGCGCGGGCAGCCTTGCAGCAACGCTTTGACCGTGCCATCGCCATGGCGTGACGCGGGCATCGCGGCCCGCAGCGTAATGTCGGATAATGTCCTGTTACGTACCAGCCGCACATCAGCCACACCTTTGGCCGGTCTACGCGCCTAGCGTCAACTCTCCCTTGGATACCTTTAGTTCACTCGTAGTTCATCCGACGGCTCCGCTCCCGCACAAACGTGCTCCTACCGTCCGTCACGCTGGATAAAAGGGGAAGCAAGGGGAGAACCAAGTGCGTATGCAACTGCCCATCATCAGAACCTCGAACGACTCGCACCCCGGTGGCCGCGCCGCGCTCACGTGCCGCTTCCGCTGTGGTGACGCCTGTTTCCACGAGGTGCCCAACACCACCGCGAACCCGTACGTCGGTGATGTGATCGCCACCGCGCTGAGCCGCCGTTCCGTCGTGCGGGCCGCCGCGGTCGTCACCGCCGCTGCCGCCGCCGGGAGCGCTGTCTCCGTGGCGGGTGCCCCGCAGGCGCAGGCCGCGCCCGCCACCGGTGCGGGCGGGAGCGCGGGCCAGTCCGCCCGCGGGCTGCGCTTCACGACCGTCGCGCCGAACACCAACGACGCCGTGACCATCCCCACGGGGCACAAGCAGAACATCGTGATCCGGTGGGGTGAGCCCATTCTGCGCGGCGCCCCGGCCTTCGACCCGGACAAGCAGACCGCCAAGGCGCAGGCCGGCCAGTTCGGCTACAACAACGACTTCCTCGCGCTGCTGCCGGTGCCGGGCGAGCGCGACCGGCAGATTCTCGTCGCCAACCATGAGTACACCGACGAGGTGCTCATGTTCCGCGGCTACAACTCCGCCAACCCCACCCGCGAGCAGGTCGAGATCGCCTGGGCCGCCCATGGGCTGTCCGCCGTCGTGGTGGAGGAGGACAAGAAGAGCGGGAAGCTCACCGTCGTCCCCCGGCACTCGCTCAACCGGCGGATCACCGCCACCTCCGAGTTCAAGGTCACCGGCCCCGCCGCCGGGTCGCCGCTGCTGAAGACCTCCGCCGACCCGACCGGCACCAAGGTCCTCGGCACGCTCAACAACTGCGCCGGCGGTGTCACCCCCTGGGGCACCACGCTGCACGGCGAGGAGAACTTCAACCAGTACTTCGCCAACGCCACCCGCCCCAACGACAAGCGCTACGGTCTCGGCGCCGCCGCCAGCGAGCGCAAGTGGGAGCGTTTCGACAAGCGCTTCGACGTCGCCCAGGAGCCCAACGAGCCGCACCGCTTCGGCTACATCGTCGAGCTGGACCCGACCGACCCCGACTCCACCCCGCGCAAGCACACCGCGCTGGGCCGCTTCAAGCACGAGGGCGCGACCGTCCGCCTCACGGACGACGGCCGTCCCGTCGTCTACTCCGGTGACGACGAGCGCTTCGACTACTTCTACAAGTTCGTCGGCAGCAAGCGGATGAAGAAGGGCAGCGGCCGGTCCGTGCGCGAGCACAACCTCACGCTGCTCGACGAGGGCACCCTCTACGTCGCCAAGCTCACCGGCGACTCGCCCGCCATCGAGATCGACGGCACCGGCAAGCTCCCGGCCGACGGCGAGTTCGACGGTTCGGGCCAGTGGATCCCGATCGCCACCGCCACCAGCAAGGGCGCCGTCTCGCACGTCGAGGGCATGACCGCCGACGAGGTGTTCGTCTTCACCCGGCTCGCCGGTGACAAGGTCGGCGCCACCAAGATGGACCGCCCCGAGGACGTCGAGCCCAACCCGCACTCCGGCAAGGTCTACATCGCCCTCACCAACAACACCAACCGCGGCATCGGCACCAACGCCAAGGCGGACGAGGCCAACCCGCGCAACGCCAACAAGCACGGGCACATCCTGGAGCTGACCGAGCGCTGGAACAAGGCCGAGTCCACCACCTTCGCCTGGACGCTGTTCCTGGTCGCCGGTGACCCCAAGGACCCCGCGACGTACTTCGCCGGGTTCCCCAAGGACAAGGTCAGCCCGATCTCCTGCCCGGACAACGTGGCCTTCGACGACCACGGCAACCTGTGGATCTCCACCGACGGCAACCAGCTCGGCACCCACGACGGGCTCTTCGGCGTCGCCACCCGCGGCGACCGCAAGGGTGAGCTGAAGCAGTTCCTCACCGTGCCCAAGGGCGCCGAGACCTGCGGCCCGATCATCCAGGACCGGCGGGTACTGGTCGCCGTACAGCACCCGGGCGAGCTGGACGGTGCCTCCGCCGAGAACCCGCTGAGCGCCTGGCCCGACGGACCCGGCAAGATCAACCGTCCCGCCGTCGTCGCGGTCTACCGCACCGACGGCAAGGACATCGGCGTCTGAGCCACCCGCACGACGCTGTGCGCAGGGGCTGGGACCGGCGGCTGCCGTACGCCGTCGCGTTCCAGCCACTCCCGGTACGCCGGTGCCTGCCGGGCGACCTCCCAGTACGCCTCCTCCAGCGCGGCGAAGACCCCGTCCAGGTCGGTGTCCGTACGGGCCGCCAGCAGCAGCCGTACGCCGATGGGGTCGCCGTGCAGCCGTCGTACGGCCATGTCGGGGCTGGACGCGGTCGGCTGGCAGACGGTGACCACCTCGCCGGTGGCGACCAGGGCACCGGCCGTGTGGTAGTCGCCGTGCTGGACCAGGGGGCTGACCCCGGCCGCGCGCAGCATCCGCTGGACCGCGTCCCACTCGCCGTCCACCGACGAGTCGATCATCCAGCGGTCCCCGGCCAGCTCACGCGGGTCGACCTCGGTCTTCGCCGCCGCCGGATGATCGGCCGGCAGCGACACGAACTGCGGCTCGCGCTCCAGCAGCACCCGTCGGCACAGCTCCGGCGGGACGCGCAGCGGGCAGCCCTCCACCTCGTGCACGAACGCGATGTCGAGCTGGCCATCGGCGACCATGCGCAGCAGCACGTTCGGCGACACGTTCATCTGGAGGGTGGGGTCCCGGCCCTGGCCGCGCAGCCGCCGCAGCCAGCCGCTCAGGGCCTTGCTGGCGGTCGAGCCGATCCGCAGCTCCGCACCGCCCGCCGCGGCGGCCCGCGCCTCGGCGACCAGGGTGCGCATTTCGGCCAGCAGCGGCCGGGCCCGGCTGAGCACCAGCCGGCCCAGCGGGGTGGGGCGGCAGCCGGATCTCGCCCGGAGGAACAGGGCACCGCCCAGCTCCTGCTCGATCCGCCGCAGTTGCGTGCTCAGCGACGGCTGGGCGACGCCCAGTTGCCGGGCGGCCCGGTGCAGGCTGCCCGTGTCGGCTATGGCACACACCGCGCGGAGGTGTCTCACCTCAAGCTCCATGCCCTCGGAGGCTAAGGCGGAAGCCAGGGTTGCACCAGACGTACAAATCCCCTGCTATGCCTGTCAATTGGGCCCCGAGGAGAACGGGGTGAGGGGGGTGGGCGGGGTGGGGGGACAGGGGGGATAGAGGGGATAGGGCCGTGCTATCACCTGCTGCCATCATCACAGCGGGCGCACAGGCCCCGAAACTCTCGTGTTGAACGACTCACCCCCACCAAGGAGTCTTCGATGCGCAGTTCCTCCACCGCCCGTACCCCCCGTACCCCCCGTACGTCTCGTACCGTCCGGGTGTCCTCCGCCGTCCGTGCGGCTGCCGCTCTCACCCTCGGTGTCGCCACGGCCGGGTTCGGGATGACGGTCCCCGCCGCCGCGGCCCCCGCGCCGCTCAGCACCACGGCCGCCCCCGCCCACTTCATCTCCAAGTCCGCCGAGTCCGCCGAGTCGGACGCCAGCCGCGCCTTCTTCGAGGCCGTGGTGAAGTCCGTCGCCGAACAGCGCGCCGCGAACCCCAGCTCCGCCGCGGCCGTGACCGTCACCTACGACGCCTCGCGCGCCCCCACCTTCGCCGCGCAGATCGCCCGCTCCACCCAGATCTGGAACAGCAACGTGGCCAATGTCCAGCTCCGCCAGGGCTCGCCCGCCAACTTCAGCTACCGCGAGGGCAATGACCCGCGTGGCTCCTACGCCTCCACCGACGGGCACGGCAGGGGCTACATATTCCTCGACTACCGCCAGAACCAGCAGTACAACTCGACCCGGGTCACCGCCCACGAGACGGGTCATGTCCTCGGGCTGCCCGACAACTACTCGGGCCCGTGCAGCGAGCTGATGTCCGGCGGCGGCCCCGGTACCTCCTGCACCAACGCCATCCCCAACGCCAATGAACGCGCCCGCGTGGAGCGGCTGTGGATCAACGGCCTGGCCGCGGCCATGGACAAGGTCGCGGACAAGTCACTGGAGAAGAGCAGCCGCTAGCCGAGCGCGAGCCCACCCCCCACCCGCTACGGCCCGCCCTCTGCACAGGGCGGGCCGTAGCCGGTTGTCCGGGCGGTCAGCGGGGGGAGGTGATCGGCCGGTCAGCGGGGCGAGGTGATCGCCCGTGCCGCCGCCACCTCCTGCCGCAGCGGCTCCAGCACACTGTCGGCGGGCCCGGTGAGATCCGTACGGACCGGGAACAGCACCTCCACCTCCCGCAGCCCCTCGGACAGCTCGCGCAACTGGAGCGCCACCTGGTCGACCTCGGCCCGCGCGGGTGGTTCGGCCCCGTGTTCGACGCGGACCCGGGCGGCGGTCGTCGCGTCGACGATCCGCTCCACGGCGACGACCAGTGGCCACCAGGCGGCGGCGTGGCGTCCGGTGGGTGGCGGTTCGGTCAGGGCGCGCTGGAACTCCGTACGGATGACGGACAGATCGCGGTACAGGCGGCGCCGCATCCGGGCGCGGCCCGCCGGGTCGGTGTCCTTGCCGAAGGCGGATTCGGCATAGCGCGCGCTGTCGGCGACGGCGTCCGCGAGCCGGTCGCCGACGCGGGTGTGCCAGCTCTCCGGCCAGAGCAGATATCCGGCGATCAGCGCGATGGCGCAGCCCATCAGGGAGTCGAGGAGCCGGGGCAGCAGCAGGGCGGTGCCCTCGCGGTTGAGGGTGTCGGACAGCAGGAGGATCACCGGGGTGATGGCGGCGGTCTGATACCCGTACCCCCGTGGGGTGAGGGCGGGGATGAGAGGGGCGAGGAGCAGCATCACCGGTACGTCCCACCAGCCGCGGGGTACCTCCGAGAGCACCGCCGCCGCGACGACCAGCCCGGCGACCGTGCCCAGGGCGCGCAGCAGGGCTCGGGAGAAGACCGAGCCGAAGTCGGGCTTGAGGACGAAGGTGATGGTCAGGGCGACCCAGTAGGAGCGGGGGACGTCGACCAGGGAGACCAGCGCCTGGGCGATGCCGATGCACAGGGCGAGGCGCAGGCCGTAGCGCCAGGAGCCGGCGGACAGGACGACGGTCCGGGTCGCGCGGGCGGCGCGGACGCGCGGGCCGGCCGGGCGGCCGAGGCCGTCGTCGATCCCGTAGGGGTCGACATCGGGGCTGGTGACGACGTCGGCGGCGTGCCGCAGCGCGTGGTCGACGGCCCGGGCGCTCTCGCTCTGCGGCCCGGGGAGGACCAGTCCTATCGGTCCGCGGTAGCCGGTCTCGACGGCGTCGGCGAGGTGCCGTGCGGCGGAGGGGATCTGCGGCGGCAGCGGGATGCCGGACAGATGGGCGGCGGGGGCGGCCTCGATGACCGGTGTGATCGCGTTGAGCTGGGCGATCAGCCGGGTGAGGTCGGCGCTGCGGCCGTGGTGGCGGGTGCGGTGGCCGAGGACGAGGTCGTACGCCTGGTTGAGCGACTGGGTGGCGGCGTGCCGGGCGTCCTCGTAGCCGTCGGAGGCGCTCTCGGCGAGGAGTGCGGCGACCTTGCGGTAGGTGTCGGCGACGGCGGCGCGCTCGGGGACGCCGGAGCGCAGCGGCCAGGCGAGCAGCGCGAGCAGCAGGACCAGCAGCCCGCCGCCGGTCATCAGCAGCGGCGCCGCCCACCAGGGTCCCGGCATCGGCAGCCCGGCGCCGATCACGGCGTTGAGCAGCAGAAGCAGTCCGGATACGGAGGCGACGGCGCCGATCGTGGAGATCATGCCGGACACCAGGGCGATGGCGGTGACGGCGAGGACGGTGAGCCAGCCGTGCCCGAAGGCGAGCGAGCCGAGGGTGACCCCGATCGCGCCGAACAGTTGTGGGATGGCGATGTTGAGGATCCGCATCCGGTAGGCGTCGGCGGTGTCGCCGATGACCCCGGACAGGGCGCCCATGGAGGCGAGGGCCCCGTAGGCGGGCTGCCCGACGGCCAGTCCGATCGCCAGCGGCAGGGTCATCGCGACGGCTGCGCGGGCGACGGCCGGCCGGTTGACCGGCGCCTGCTGGGGCTTCAGGTTCCGGACCAGCCAGTCGGGAGGGGTGAGGCCGATGGGGAACTCGTGAGGCATGGGCACATTATGGCCAGGCCGGTGGCCGGTATCCGCGGTCACTCCGGCCGCCGTACGTCCAGCTTCCCGGGCGGTGGCGTCGTCGTCGGATGCGTGGGCTGGGGCCGCCCGTCACCTAGGAGTGAGTCCGGTAGCGGGGGTACCTCCGGTGCAGGGGTATGCCGGGGGGCGTCGGCGGTCACCCCGCCAGCAGGGTCCGCACGGTCTCCACGACGGTCTCCCGTCGGCGGTCATGGTCGATGGGGGTGTCCATGACCAGGCTCATCGGTGTGTTGATGAGGGAGAGGTGGACGACGAGGGCGAGGAGTTCGCCGGCGGGGACGGTGGTGGTGACGGCGCCCGCCTTCTGGGCTTCGGTGATCCTGTCGATCTTGTCGTGGTAGCTGTCGGTGACGACTGTCGGCAGCGGGTGGTCGGGCCGTTCGAGCTGGCGCCACGCCGTGAGGCGTACTACCTGAGGGTGTCCGACGTAGTAGTCGAAGAGGTCGCCGACATAGCCGGGGAGGTCGTGGGGGTCGAGGGGTACCTCGTCGACGGTCTCGATGACGAGGCGGCTGTAGACGGTGTCGAACAGCTCCAGCTTGCCGCCGAAGTAGCGGTACAGCAGGGCGTTGTTGACGCCGGCGTTGGTGGTGATGCGGTCGACGCGGGCTCCGGCGATGCCGTACTGGGCGAACTCGTCCATGGCGGCGTCGAGGATCTTCTGCCGGGTCTCTTCTGCGTTGCGGGCCATGTTCACAGGATAAGTAGGTAGGTGGTTACTTGACAAGCTTCGAGGGGTGGGTCTACGGTTCTAAATGTAGGTAACTTCCTACTTTCAAAACCGGGCGCTACGTGAGTGACCAAGCGCCACCTGAGTGAAAGAGGCACACGCCATGAATCGCACCGTCGCCATCACCGGCACCGCGTCCGGCATCGGACAGGCCACCGTCAAGAGGTTCGCCGCGGAGGGGTGGAACGTCGTCGCCACCGTCCGCAAGGAGGCCGACCTCAAGGTCCACGACGGACTGGACAACGTCCGCACCCTGCTCCTGGACGTCAACGACGAGGCCGCCGACGCCGCCTTCGCCGAGCAGGCCATAGCGCAGTTCGGGCAGGTCGACGCCCTGGTCAACAATGCGGGCTACTACCAGATGGGCCCGCTGGAGGCGTCCACCTCCGACCAGATCCACCGCCAGTTCCAGACCAATGTCTTCGGCCTCATCGCCCTCACGAAGGCGTTCCTCCCCCACTTCCGCACCCGCCGTACGGGCGTGGTCGTGAATCTCTCCTCCATCAGCGCGGAGCAGGGGTACCCGTACACCTCGGTGTACGCCGCCTCCAAGGCCGCCGTGGCCACCCTCAGCGAGGGCCTCAACATCGAACTGGCCCCCTTCGGCATCTCGGTGAAGGCGGTCTTCCCCGGCAGCCACAACACCCGGATCTTCTCGAAGATGGACATCGCCCAGGACGCCCCGTCCGACTACGACGCCGGCCTCCAGGCCTTCTTCGACACCCCGCAGGCATCCTTCGGCTCCGAGCCGTCCGTCGCCGCCGACGTCATCTACGGCGCCGTCACCGACGGCCGCGCCGAGCGCGTCCGCTACTACGCCGGCCCCGACGGCGAGATCATCCCCAGGGTCAAGCAGCTCTTGGGCCCGCAGTGGTACTGGGAGGAGTTCCGCAACGCCAACGTCGCCGGCCCGTCCACGCTGTGGAACACCCTTGTCATGCCGCCCGAGGGCGCGGCGCTCGAAAAGAATCTGTGACCGTCTGTGATCGTCCACCGGTGGTGGTGCCTGTACCGCGCAGGTACTACCACCGGACGGTGGCCTCGTCCGGCGACCGGGCGGGGCCCATCCCTTTGCGAGGGCTCATCCGGGGCGGCGGACGGGCCAGGACTCGTGCGCCGGGTCGTCGAGCCACGCGCGCTGGCCGCCGTACGCGTCGACCGTGAGCCCCAGCCGGGCAGGACCAGGTGAACCTCTTTCCTTCCACCACCGGTAGGCGTCGGTCACCTCGTCCCACAGGCGCCGGGGCCCGGACTGCCAGACGGGGGCGGGTCGCGGCCACGGTGAAGCACCCCGTACGTGACGGACTGGCGAGAGCGCGGCACTCGGCGGTCCACCTGGAGATGCGGGACCGGTACACCCCGGACGACCCCGAGTTCGCCCGCTGGCGGGCAGGGCACCGCTACGACGGTGATCCGGCCAGGCTCCCTGACGGCTGGGGCTCGTGGCGGGATGTGGTGGGCGAGACGACGGCCCGTGGGGTGGTGATGCGCCGGGCCCGTATCGTCTCCGAACCGGTGACCGACTACATCCGGTACGAGCATGACCTGACGTTCGCCAATATCGCGGCCGGTGAGCTGGTGCGCTGGCTTCCTCGGCGCAGGGCGGCGGACATCGCGCTTCCCGGCACCGGCCTGTGGATGTTCGATGGGTCGGTCGTGTTGTTCACCTTCTTCTCTTTGGGGATGGAGATGTGGTGGACCGGGAATGGCGGGAAGAGCGCGCGGTACTTGACCTGGTGACCAGTGTCTTCACCGCGGTGGGTGGGTGGAGTGGCGTCGTATGGAACGCTCGGGGTTGCGGCGGGCGCAGCAGGCCGTGCTGCCGCTCTTCGAGCGCACCCGTTGGTTCCGCGCCTACTCCTCGTGGCTGGTGCCCGGATTGCTCCAGACGCATGGGTACACCGAGGACGTGTTGCGCGCGGTGCAGAGGCGACGGGTCGCGGTCGATGATGTGGCCGACGCGGTGGCGGTGCGGATGGAGCGCCAACGCGTCCTCCACGACGCTCCGCGCACCTTCTCCTTTCTGATCGAGGAATCCGTGCTGAGCAATGGGCTCGGCGACGCGGAGACCCAGACCGAACAGCTTGAGCGACTGCTGACGGTCGGCGCTCTGCCCAACATCAGCGTCGGCATCGTGCCCACCCGGCTCGGCAGGTCGCGTATGCCCGTGGAGGGCTTCTGGATCTTTGACAGAGCACAGGTCAACGTCGAGCTGGTCTCCGGACACCTCACACTGACCCAGCCCAGCGAGGTCGCCATGTACGCCGACACGTTCTCCGCGCTCGCGGATATGGCGGTGTACGGTGCGCGGGCCCGCGCGCTGATCAGGCGAGCGGCGGACTCGCTGGTGCCGCCCGGCACCGACCCGTCTGGCGGCAGCTGATCGTTCGGTGGCGGGAGATCCAGGCGGCGCCCGGATCGTGCTGGTCTCGTGGGTGTCGCTGGTGTCCTACCAGAGGGTGGAGGGTCCCGAGACGACCCAGCCGGTGTCGGTGGGCTTGACCCAGAAGCCCAATGACACCTCGATCGTCCGCGCGTTGTAGGTGATCTCGACGTAGAAGCTGCTGCCGGTGTGGCCCCAGTGGAAGTCTCCGAGGGTGAGTTCGCCGAGCCAGGACAGGTCCCGCTCCCACTGGTCGGCAGCGAGCCTGTCATCCGCGTCATCCGCGTCATCCGCTTCGACGCTCGCTCCGACCGAGCCGACCCACAGCCGCTGGAGCACATGCCGGACCGGCGTGTGATCGACGAGTTGTACGGCCTCGGGGATCCTCCCGGCCCGCAGGAGGCTGAAGTAGCGGCGGACGACCGTTTCGACGGTGGTCCTGGCAGGGGGATCCGTCCATATCTCCACCGCGAGATCGTAGAGGTCGGACACGGCAAGGCACGATCGTGGCGAGCAGCGTTTTCCCGCGCAGCAGGGAAGCCGTGCGGTCGGCCCGTGAGGGGGCTCGGTTCGAAGTCACCCTGTGGGCTTCGCCGGTCTGCCTCGGCGTCCGGGACGAGTCGTCGGCGGTGCCGGAGGTACGGCAGCCGGGTCAGGGTGACGAGCATGGGCGCGGGGCTTCTCCTCGTGGCCGTGCTCTCCTCGTGCTTCGAGGTCGCTCCCGGCGCCGGTGCCGGGGAAGTCCGCCGTTTCGGGCTCGACGAAGGGCTACCGCGATGACCTCGTGAAGGTCCAGGTCGGCGCCTCCGCCGTGTGTGCCCTCGCACCAGGGCCCCGCCGCCAGATCCGCCCCGCCCTCAAACCCTCCGCACAGCGAAGATCGTCGTATCGTCCGCCAGTCTCCCCCCGCAATGCCGCAGCACCCCCTCCCGCACCACCGCCACCAGACGGGCGGGCTCCACGCAGCGGGCGTCCTTGGTGATCGCCTGGGTGACCGCTGTTTCCAGGGGGAAGAACTCGCCCTCGGTGTCGCGGGCCTCCGTCACCCCGTCCGTCGTGAGGAGGATGGTCTCGCCGGGGGACAGCGGCACCCGGTGCGCGGTCAGGGGTCTCGCCGTCGACCGGGGTTCCAGTTCGGCCAGGCCCAGGGGCAGGGCGCCGCCCGGGCACAGGGTGCGGACCCCGCCGGGGCCCACCAGCAACGGGGGCTCATGGCCGAAGTTGATCACATGGACGGCGCCCGGATCGTCGTCCGGGAACGCCAGCAGCACCGCCGTCGCGAACCGGTCGTCGTCCTCCCGGCCCAGCTCCTGCACCCGGCCCCGGTGCCGCATCATGCGGATGCCCAGGCGCTCCCCGACCACCGTCAGATCCCGCTCGTGATATCCCGCCTCCCGGAACGTGCCCAGCAGCGCCGCCGCCGCCTCCACCGCCCCCAGCCCCTTGCCCTGCACATCACCCAGCAGCACCCGCGTCCCGGACAGGCCCGGCTGGATGTCGTAGAAGTCGCCCCCGACCCGCGCCTCCGTGTCCGCCGGAAGATAGACCTCCGCGTGCTCCAGCCCGCCCCAGCCGGGCGGCATCTCGCGCAGGACCGTGCGCCGGACCGTCTCCTGGATGTCCCGCATCCGCAGCGCGTGCTGCTCGCCCCGCACCCGCACCGCGCACGCCAGCGTCGCCAGCACCCCGCCGATCGCGATCAGCGTGAAGTCCGACAGCCGGGGAGTGAACCGCTGCGGCCACACCGCCTCCACGAACAGATACGTCGCCAGCACCAGCCCCGTGAACGCCGCCGTCGTCCACACCTGGCACAGCGCCGCCGCGATCCCCGGCACCAGCACCACCCAGGCGATGATCCGGAACTCCGTGCCCGTCCAGTAGTCCACCAGCACGATCGTGATCAGCAGCACCAGCGGCGGCACCCACGTCACGCTGTACCCACGGACCCGCAGCGCCCGGTACTGGTGCCACAGCCCCGACCGCCCCGCCCAGGGCAGCCGGTCCAGCGCACCCCGGTCGGCCCCGTCATCGCTCACGGGTCTCAGCGCCCGGTCGCCCCCGGACCTCATAGGGCAAGCGAAGCACGCCCGGCCCCACCGCGCATCCGGCCGTGGCCCCGCGACCGCACCTCCCGCGGACTTGCCAGCCGCCCCGCACAGGTGTGCCCTGGTAGTCGGGGGCGAGCGGAAGGAGTGCTCTCATGGCCTACGCAGCACCCACACCCACACCCGGCACCTCCCCGGGCACCCGGCTGCCCGATGTCTTCAGTGCCCACGCCCACACCGTCGCCCGCTGGGCCATACCCATCGGCACCGGGCTGATCTACGGCTACTGGGTCGCCGCCAACAACCGCGCCGGTCACAGCATCACCGGCTGGAATCTTCTGCTCGGCTTCGTCTCCGCTCTCGTCTTCGCCGTCGTCTGCCACGCCCTGCTCACCTTCGCCCCGCACATGAAGCGCGAGGTCCACGCCGTCCTGTGGGCCGTCTTCGGCGGCTGCGCCTTCGGGTTCCTCATCAGCGAGACCGGCGCCTCCATCCTGCGCTCCGTCCTCTGGTCCCTCACCGTCGCGGCGACCGTCTTCGCCGTGCTCTTCTACCGCTACTACACCCATGAGGACGCCGAGGGGCATCGGGTCAGTTGAGCGATCACCCGGCCAGCGGTGCCAAGGGCCGTCCCCGGTCCGGTGAACGCGGTTCGTCCGTACGGCCGTACAGCGCTCGCGGCCCCCACCGCCACCCCGTTGCCTGGACACATGTCCCCCCGTCGCCGGCCACGCCCGAGCCCTCCGCGCCTGCGCCGCGCCCTGTCGGCCACGCTGATCGCCCTGGCCTGTCTGCTGGTGCCCTTCGCGGCCCTGGCGACCTGGGTGACCTACGGGCTGGCCGACAGTGAGCGCTACGTCCGTACGGTGGCGCCGCTGGCCGCCGATCCGGCCGTGGAGGACGTCATCGCCGACACCCTCGGCACCGGCCTCGCCGACCGCGCCGGCTCCGCCGAACTCGCCCCCTTCCTGCGCGCCGCCGTCCGTTCCTTCACCCGGACCGAGGCGTTCCAGGTGGGCTGGGACGAGGCCAACCGGGCCACCCACGACGCCGTCCTCGACGCGCTCCGCAGCCGCAGCCGTGGCCACGACCCCGTCACCATCGACCTCGCGCCCGTCGCCGCCGCCGTCCAGCGGCAGCTCGCCGAGGACAACGTGACCGTGGGCCGTCACCGCCTCCGCGTCGTGCACACCGAGGTCGCCGTGCTCCCTGCCGCCGATCTCGTCCCGCTCCGGAAGGGCTTCCACGTGCTGCAAGTCGCCGCCGTCTGGCTCCCGTTGTCGGCCGCCGCGCTCGCCGTCACCGGGATCGCCCTCGCCGCCCGCCGCCGCCGCGCCCTCATCGCCATGGCCCTCGGCGTCGCCCTCGGGGGCGCGCTGCTCGCCCTCGCCGTCGCCCTCGGCCGCCACCTCACCCTCGCCGACCTGCCCCGGGGCATGCCCGCCCCCGCCGCGGGCGCCGTCTACGACGCCCTGACCGCCACCCTGCGCACGGTCTCCTGGTTGCTCCTCGCCCTCGGCGTCACGGTCACCCTGGCCTGCCGCTTCGGGCCACCCCTCCGACGCCGACACCGCCGCTCTCCGACGGTCCCCTCCGTCCCACAGGATCAGCCAGTCGCCACCGCTCATCAGTCGGCCGCCCCCACGCAACAGCCGGCCGCCCCCACACACCAGCCGGTCATCGCCGAACATCAGCCGCTCGTCCCCATGGATCAACCCCTCACCGCAGACCAACCGGCCCCCGCCCCCGCACCGGCCCCCACCCCCACCCCCACCGAACCGCCTCACTCCCCCCGAGCCACCCCCGCCAACACCCCCACCGCCCACTCCAGTTCCCCCTCCTCCGCCGACGCCAGTCCCAGCCGTACCGCGTCCGGTGTCCGGCTCGGGTCCACGGCGAACGCGGTGCCCGGGGTCACCGAGATCCCGTGGGCCGCCGCAGCGCCGGCGAAGGTGTCGGCACGCCACCCCGACGGCAACTCCCACCAGGCGAAATAAGCGCGCGGATCGGACCGTACGCGGAACCCGGCCAGCCCCCGCGCCACGATCCGCTGCCGCCGCCCCGCGTCCGCCCGCTTGGCCGCGACCAGCCGCGCCACCGTGCCGTCCGCGATCCACCGCTCGGCCGCCGCCAGCGCGAACCGGCCCGCGCTCCACCCCCCGGACCGCACGGCCGCCGCCACCTCCTCCAGCCGCCGCTCCGGTACGACGAGAAACCCGGCGGTGAGCCCCGGCGCGACCCGCTTGGACAGCCCGTCCACCACATACGCCAGCTCCGGCACCCGCTCGGCGAACGACGGCGGCGCGTCCGGCCGCAGGAACGACCAGATCCGGTCCTCCACCACGGGCATCCCCAACTCCCGCAGCACCTGCGCCAGTTGCTCGCTCCTCTCGGGCGTCGTCGTCAGGGAGGTCGGATTGTGCAGCGTCGGCTGGAGATACAGCGCGGACAGCGGCGCCGAACGGTGGGCCGCCACCACCGACTCCGCCACCACCCCGCCCTCGTCCACCACCAACGGCACCAACGTGATCCCCAGCCGCCCCGCCACCTCCTTCACCAGCGGATAGGTGAGGGGTTCGACGCCCACCCGGCCGCCGGGGCGGACGAGCGTGGCGAGCGCGGCGGCGATGGCCTGCCGGGCGTTCCCGGTGAACAGCAGCCGCTCCGGGGGACAGTCCAGCAGCCCCGCCACGGCCTCCCGCGCCTCCGGCGTCCCCGTCGGCGCGGCCGGCCGCAACGCCTCCGTCAGGACGTCCGGCCGCAGGAGCGGGGCCAGCGCGGGCGCGAGCAGAGCCGACTGATCGGGGGCCGAGGGATAGTTGAGTTCCAGATTGATGAGCCCGGTCCGACCCCTCCCGCCGAGCGCATCCCCGTACCGCGCGGGCTCGGTCAGCGCCCGGCCGTCCGGTGCCGGGGCGCTCGCCCGTACGAAGGTGCCGCGCCCCACCTCGCCCACCACCAGCCCGCGCCGCACGAGTTCGGCGTACACCCGCCCCGCCGTCGAGGCCGCGATCCCGCGCCGCCGCGCGAACACCCGCTGCGGCGGCAGCCGCTGCCCCGGCTGGAGCCGCCCGGACGCGATGTCCCCGGCGACGCGATCGGCCAGCCGTAGATAGTCGTGCACCCTGCCCGCCCCTTCCTGCCCCGCACATTGCACCGAGGGCAAAGATTTCATTGCACCGAGAATAGCCCGCCGCCTAGGGTCGGTCCCATGGCACCCTTCCTCTCATACGAGGACAAAGGCGCCGGAAATCCCGCGCTCACCCGCGCCGGTTCCCCGGTCCCCCTCGTCCTGATCCACGGCCACCCCTTCGACCGCACGATGTGGTCCCCGCAGCTCGCCGCGTTCGCCCCGTCCCGCCGGGTCATCGCCCCCGACCTGCGCGGCTACGGCGCCTCCCCGGTGCACCTGGGGGGCAAGACCCCGCTCCCGCTGTTCGCGCACGACATCGAGGACCTCCTCGACCACCTGGGTGTCACCGAATGTGTCCTGGTCGGCCTCTCCATGGGCGGTCAGATCGCCCTCGCCTGCTACGACCGCTTCGGCGACCGCGTCCGTGGCCTGGTCCTCGCCGACACCTCCGCCGCCCCCGACACCGCCGAGGGCGGAAACCTGCGCCGCAGGACCGCCGAGCGGCTGCTGGACGAGGGCATGCGCGGGTACGCCGACGAGGTGCTGGAGAAGATGGTCGCGCCGTACGCCCCCACGCACGTCAAGGACCACGTCCACCGCATGATGACGGCCACCCCGCCCGAGGGCGCCGCCGCCGCCCTCCTCGGCCGCGCCGAACGGCCCGACTACCGGCCCCTCCTGCCCCGCGTCACCGTCCCCGCCCTGGTGGTCGTCGGCGCGGACGACGCCTTCACCCCCGTCTCCGACGCCCAGGCCCTGCACGCCGGCCTCCCCGACGCCACCCTGCACGTCATCGAGGGCGCCGCCCATATGCCCAACCTGGAGCGCCCGGAGGAGTTCAACCGCCTGCTCGCCGCCTTCCTCGCCGGACTGGACTGACTCCTGACCCCTGTCATCCCGACCCCCGTCATCCTGGCCCCCGCCATCCCGCCCCCAGCCATCCCGCCCCACCGACGACTATCCCTTCCTTGACAAAAAAAATCGTCGGTACGATCCTGGAGGAGAACCGAGCCCGAGAGCGACCGGGAACAACCTACGGAGGACCCCATGCGCACCCTGATCAGCACCGCCTTCATCTCCCTCGACGGCGTCGTGGAGGCCCCCGGCGGCGAGGCCGGATACCGGAACGCCGGGTGGACCTTCAAGGGCATCGACTTCGTCCCCGAGTCCTTCGAGATCAAGGGGCGTGAGCAGGAGGAGGCCACCGCGCTGCTGCTCGGCCGGGTCAGCTACCAGGCGTTCGCACCGGTCTGGCCGGACATGGTGGAATTCGCCGGGTACAAGGTGATGCCGAAGTACGTCGTCTCCACCACCCTCACCGACGCCGATCTCGTCCCGAACTGGGGCGAGACCACGGTCCTGCGCTCACTCGACGAGGTCGCCGCCCTCAAGGAGACCGACGGCGGGCCGATCATCGTCCACGGCAGCGCCTCCCTGAACCGGGCCCTCTCGGACGCGGGCCTGATCGACCGCTACCACCTCCTCGTCTTCCCCCTGCTGCTCGGCGCGGGCAAGCGTCTGTTCAGCGCGACGGACAAGGACACCCAGCACCTGAGGCTGGTGGAGCAGGAGGCGTACGGCAACGGCCTTCAGAAGCAGGTCTTCGACGTCGTCCGCTGATCTCCGGGGAGGACGCCCCCTCCTTGTCTCCCGGCGCCGGGCAGACCGGCCGTCAACGCGGTGTCGCCGTTGACCGACCCGGTACACCTGGACCCGTACCCCGACACCCCCGATCCCGGGAGCGCTACGGTGCTGAGGGTTACGTGATCGTCGAGGAGGGCCTCATGGGTGGAACCGTGCTGCTGATCGCCGGGGCACCGGTGGGGCGTGGGCGGCTGGTGGAGGCCGCCGGGGTGCTGCCCGTGCTGTCCGCCGTCGCGCCGGGCGTGCTCGCCGGGGCGGATCCGGCGCATGTCGTGGAACTGGCCGACCCGTTGGAACCGCAGGCCGTGCTGACCCGGCTGCGGGCCGCCGCCGCCGTGCCCGACCCGCTGACCGTGTTCGTCGCCGGGCAACTGCAACTCGACCGGCGCCAGCGGCTCCCCCATCTCGCGCTCGCCCGCACCACCCCGGCGAGCGTCCGCTACACCGCCTTCCCCTGGCACTGGTTCCGGGAGGAACTGCGGCTGCGCACCCCCGGCAGCACCACCCTCGTCCTCGATCTGCACGCCGACCCCGAGTGCTGGGAGCAGTTGCGCGCGCAGCCCCTCGACTGCGGCAGCGGACACGCCGTGTACGGGCGGATCGCGCCACCGCCGGGGCGTCGTACGGTCGGGCAGCCGTCGTATCTGAAAGCCGTCGCGACCCTGCTGCGCAGCGGGTACCGGCCGCCGCTGGAGCAGTTGCACCAGCAGGCGCTCGCCCGGGTCGCCGAGGAGAGCGGCGGCAAGGGGGTGGGGGTGGTGCTCGGTACGGGCGCTCCGGCCGCTCCGGCCGGGAGTGATCCGCACACCGCGCTCGCCGACGCCGTACGGGCCGGGCGGCACACGGACGCCGACGCGCTGGCGGCGCGGTGGGAGCAGGCGGCGCTGCGGGCGCACGGGGCGGGCTCGGACGAGGCGCTGCACTGGACCGAGGTGCGGGCCGATCTGGCGATGCTCGCCGGGGACCCGGTACGCAGCTGCCGGACCTGGCTGACGGTGGCCGCGGCCCGGCTGGGCGCGGGGCAGGCGGTGGACGCGCCAGCGGTCGAGGCCGCCGTCGACCGGGCGCACCACCAGTGGGGGCGTATTCATGACGCGGCGCGGGCCCGGGAACTCGGGCCCGCGCTCGCGGAGCTGCGCGGCCGGGTGCCAGGGCGCCGCGCGGGCGCCCTGGACCATGTGCGGCGCCAGTTGGAGCAGTTGCAGGAGGCGTGAGCCGCCCGCTACCGGGTCAGCTGGTGAAGGTGAAGTACTTCCAGGCGCCGTGCGTGGTCGAGTTCACCGTGTCGCCCGAGCCGGAGTTGTAGTACGACGAGCGCACCCGCAGCCGCCAGCCGGTTTCGTGCGGACCCAGGAGGGTCACCTTGGAGACGCCGGAGGGGCTGAGCGCGAAGTAGTTGCTGCCGGCGTCGTACCAGCGGCCGTTGTAGTAGATCTCGATCCGGAGGTTCTGCGAGCGGCCCGGGTACGCCGACATCGTGGTCGTGAACAGCGGGTTCTTGGTCTTGCGGAAGTAGTGGTACGTCTGGCCCCAGACCCGCTTGGTCGTGTAGTGGCCGCTGACGGCCGTGGAGACCCTGACCTTCGCGCCGACCGCGCTGGTGACCGTCCTCGGCTGGTAGCGGGAGTCACCCGCGAACTTCGCCGTGACCTTGGCGTCCCGTGTGAGGTCCAGGGTGACCGACAGATTGCCGCTGGAGTTCACCGTGCCGCTCTTCACCAGCTTGTTCGGCTTGTCCCCGCCGAACGGGTCGGCCCAGATCTCCACCTTGCGGTTCTTGTACGTCGTACCGAGGTGCGCGGTGAACTTCACATCGGAGCCGTACGCGTACACCTTGCCGTTGTTGTTCAGGGTCAGCGTGGGCTTGGCGCGCGAGACGTCCACGGTGTCCGAGGCGGTCGCGGCGGTGTGGGCCGCGTCGCCCGCGTACTTGACGGTGTACTTCACCTTGCCGCCGGCCGGCGGGGTGTCGGTGAAGCTGAACTTGCCGTTCGCGGCGAGGGACTTGGTGCCCAGCGACTTGCCGTTCGGCGACTCCAGGTCCGTGCGGGTGACGGTCACCGGGGTGCCTGCGGGCAGCTTCAGCGCCGCGTTCAGTGTGCCGGAGACGGTGAGCTTCTTGGCGCGGGCGGCGGTCGCCGGGGCGCTGACCGTCAGCGTGGAGGGGTACTTGCGGGGCTCGTCGAGGCGGTGGAAGGTGCCGTCGGTGCTGTAGCCGGTGAGGGTGATCAGCTTGGCGCCGTCCGGCGACCAGGCCAGTGAGTGGCCCCACTCCGGCATCCAGTTGCGGGAGAGGTTGCGCACGCTGGCGGGCTTGGCGGCGCCGCCGCTGAAGACGTACGTGTCCCCGATGTCGTTGACATCGCGGACGGTGGCCGCGATCGTGCCGTCCTCGGCCACGCTCACCGTCAGCGGCTGGTCCTTGACCGGGTAGGTGGCGGCCAGGGTCAGGTCGGAGAGCCGGTACTCGACCAGCGCCCGGCTGTTCGGACCGGCGATCACGACCGACTGCCCGTCGGGGGTGAGCGCTGCGTCGTTGTGGAAACCGCCCCGAGCGCTGGTGACCCGGATGGCCGGGGTGCCGGAGGAGACGTCGTACACGACGATCGCGCCCGCGCTGTTCCCGCCGTCCAGCGCGACCAGGGTGTCCGGGTTGTCGGCGTCGGCGTAGAGCATGGGCGGGGTGGACCAGTTGAACCCGGCGGCGAGGTCGAGGCGGATGCCGGGAGGGCCGCTGGGGGTTTCGGTGGGGTTGGGGGTTTGCGTGGGAGTGGGGCTGCCGGTGGGGCTCGGCGTGGGCTCTTCGGTGGTGGGGGCTTCGGTGGGGGTGGTCGAGGGGAATGATGTCGGATCGTCGGGGCTGGGTGCCGCCGACGTCTCGGGGGCGGTGGGGACGTCCGTGGCGGCGAGCGCCGACCGGTCCGTGGCCCCGGCCGTGATCTCGTCCGGCAGCAGGATGTCGGTCGGGGCCGGGGACGTGGACGGGTCCGGCGCCGTCGGCTCAGCCGGCCTCGGCGTCAGGTCCAGCGCGCCGAGGTTGGAGTCCCAGCCGCTGCCGTAGGAGAACCAGAGGGTGCCCTCGGTGTGGGCGAGTCGCACGGGCCCGGCGCCCTCGCCGGTCGGGTACTCGGCGGTCTTGGCCAGGGTCTTGGTGTCGTACGCGACGATCTTTTCCTGCCCCCTCACCGCCACGTACAGGGTGCTGGAGTCGGGCGACAGCTCCATGTCGTTGGCGCCGGACAGACCACTCAGGGCGCGGACGACCTTGCCGGAGTAGTCGGTGACCAGGACCCGGGTGTATTCGCTGAAGAAGATCCGCTGGTGGACGCCGTCCACGACGGTGTCGTTGGCCGAGGAGATGGTCAGCGGCCTGCTGGCGTCGGCGACCGCCGGGGCGGCGGTGGTGAGCACGACGGAGCTGAAGAGGACCGCCAGTGCGGTGGTGGCGGGAAGAGTGCGGAAGCGCACGCGAGTTCGAACCCCCCGGATCGAATGAGAACTGGGCGCCAGGGCACGGCGGCGGCTCCGGACCCGGAAGATCTCCCGGACCTGTGAAGGTCGTCTGAAGGGCCTGTGCGTGGCGAGTGAACGAATCGTAGGGCATGGCCCTGACATTCACTCAGTTGGGGGTCCGCCTGGTGGTGTCCCGTCGGGTGATGGCCTCCGCCACCTGGTCGATCGCCGTGCGGAGCAGGTCGCCGTAGGTGTCCGGCGGGAGGGCGGGGGCGTGCCGGCGGGCGTCGGTGATCTGGTCCTCGGCGGCCTCGAACGAACCGAGCCGGCGGTAGTTGTCGGCGAGGTTGAGGTGCAGGGAGGGACGGAACCCGGCGACGCGCAGGCCCGGGTGGTGCCGGTCCAGTCGCTCCTGGGTCAGCGCGTCGGCCGCGTCCAGCGCGCGGATGTCCCAGGCCAGGGCCTGGGCGGGGTCGTCGTCGTAGAGGTCCGCCAGGTGGTGGGCGAGGGTGCAGCGGTGCAGGGGGTCGCCAGTGGCGCCGATGGTGGTCCACAGGGTGCGGAGCGCGGTGCGGGCGGGGGCCGGGTTGCCCTGGCGGGCGTCGGCGAGCGCTTCGCCGATGGCGGCCATGGTGGGGTCGAGGGGCGGCGCGGTCGCCGGGGTGGTGGTCCTCGGGGTGGTGGTGGTCATCGGGTTCCTCGCAAGGGGGGTTCGGCGGGCGGGGCCGGTTTCACGGGCATGGCCCAGGTCGTGAGATCGCCGCGGTCGGCCGAGCGGATGGTGGCGGGGGAGCCGGGGCCGCGCAGGTCCAGCAGGACATCGGGGCCGAGGGCGGTGCTGAGGGCGGGGTAGAGGGTGGTCACCGCGAAGGTGATGTCCAGGTCGTCGCCGGTCACCGTGGCCGGGAGGGGGGCGCTTGTGCGGGGGGAGCCCGTGCCGGGCGGGATGCGGACGCCCTCGCCGGTCAGGCGCAGGGTGATGTGGTCCTCGGGGTGTTCCTCCAGGGCGTGCAGGAGGGGGGCCTTCGCGACCGTCACGCGGGTGGTGACCTCGGGGAGGGCGGCGAGCATCAGATGGTGGTCGGGGAAGTCGCCGGGGAGAGTACGGCAGTGCTGGTCGGCCCGGTCGGTGAGGCGCAGCAGGACGCCGTACGGGGTCGCCTCGACGCGGACCAGGGGGGAGCGGCGGATCTCGGTGAGCGCGGCCCGCAGGTCGTCGCCGTCGAGGGTGGCGGACCAGGGGGGCTCGGTCGTGGGGGGCGGGGGTCCGGCGGGGACGAGGGTGCGGGTGGCGAGGCGGTAGCGGTCGGTGGCGGTCAGGGTGATCGCCTCCGGGGTGGCCTCGACGCGGAGCCCGCCGAGGACGGGCAGGTGGGGATCGCGGGCCGTCGCGGTGAGGATCTGCTCGATGGCGTCGGCGAGGACCGGACCCTTCAGGGCGGCGACCGGGCGGGCCGGGGCGAGCCCGGTTTTCAGCAGGGCGGCCTTGCGGCGGACGTCGGCCGCGTCCCCGGTGACCTGGGTGACATGCGCGTCGATCAGCCGGGCCGCGTCCCCGGGTCCGGCGTCGAGGATCTTCGCGACGGCGGGCAGGGACAGGCCGATCTCGCGCAGCCGGCGCAGCGTGGTCGCCCGGGGCACCTGGTCGGGGGCGTAGTGGCGGTAGCCGGTGACGGGGTCCACCCGGGCGGGTGGCAGCAGCCCGGAGTCGGCGAAGAAGCGCAGGGCGCTGGGGGTCAGGCCACTGCGGCGGGCGAAGGGGCCGATGGGCATCAGGTCGTCGTGCGGCACCCCGTCATCGTGGGGGTTCGACCAGCCTGAAGGTCAAGCGATGTCCTCGGTGTCCTCGGTGTCCTCGACGTCCGTGAGCGGTCCGTGCCGGCTCACCAGCCAGGTGATGGCGGTCGGTTTCCAGGGCCGTACCGACCGGGTCACCCGGTCCCCGTCCGGTGTCGCCTCCGGTGTCGCCTTCGCCGGTCCCGCGTTCGCGGCGGTGACCAGGGCGGCGGCGGCCAGCAGGGCCGCGGTCAGGGCGCGGGTGTAGCGGGCGGGAGGGCGTCCGTCGCGGGCGGATGGCGGTCCGGGCACGGGAACCTCGCAGGGGGGGTGGCACTGGGGGGTGGCGGCACCGAGGGTGACAGCGGCCGGTTAAGCCCCCTTAATGCCGTTCCTAACCTAGGGCCTGCGGAGGGTCAACCGGAAGGGGAACATGGGGAGTTACCCCATAACTCCGGTGTCCCGGAAGGCATAGCGCCGATGCCCGGACGCCGTATCGCGACGCGCTGCCCGCGACGTATCGCGACGCGCCTCCCGCCACCCCCGGACGATCTCAAGTGCCTTATAGATAACTGGACTTACTGGCATGATTAAACGTATGGCGAACCGCGACGACCCCGAGACCATCGGGCGCAGGGTGCAGCGGCTGCGCCACGAACGCGGGCTGACCCAGCGGCAGTTGGCCGAGCCCGCCTACACGCCCGCCTACATCTCCACCCTGGAGGCGGGCCGGGTCCGCCCCTCCGACGAGGCGCTGCGGCATCTGGCCGGGCGGCTCGGCGTCGGCTTCGACGAACTGGCCACCGGCCGCCCCGCCCGCCTCGCCACCGATCTGCGGCTCCGGCTGACCGAGGCCCAGCGCACGCTCGCCACCGGCGCCGCCGAGGAGGCCGCCGAGCAGTACCTGGCGCTGCTCGCCGAGGCCGGGGCGCACGCGCTGACCGCCGAGCAGGCCACCGCGCTGCTCGGGCTCGGCGAGTGCGGCCTGGACACCGGCGACATAGTGGCCGCCCGGCGCCACTTCGAGCGCGCGGAGCAGGTGCTCACCGACGCCGATCAGCCGCTGCCCGCCCGGGTGCCCGCACTGCGCGGCCGGGCGATCTCCCACTACCTCGCGGGCGAACTGCGCTACGCCGTGTACCTCCTGGAGTCCACCCTCGACGAGCTGAACCGCGGCGGACTGCACGACCCGGACGCGCTGCTGCTGCTCTACGCCAGTGTGATCGGCCCGTACATGGACCTGGGCGCCCACGCGCGGGCCGCCAAGGCCGCCGAGTTCGCGCTGGCGGTCGCCCCGCAGGCCGGGGACCCGGCGCTGGTCGCCCGGATGCACCGGCAGGTGGCCCGCACCCTGCTCGCCGAGGGCCGGATCGCCGAGGCCGACGCCTCGCTCGCCAAGGCCGCGGAGATGTACCGCCAGCTCCAGCTCCGTACCGAACTCGCCAACTGCCACTGGATGCGCGGGTACGTGTGCGCGCAGAACGGCGAACTGGAGCGGGCGGAGGGCGAGTTGCGCGAGGCGCTGACCATGCTGTCGGCCACCCGGGCCGCGCTGTACCGCAGCCAGGCCGCCGTGGAGCTGGCGGATGTGCTGCACCGGCGCGGCAAGTCCGGGGAGGCGGCGGCGCTGCTGCGCGAGGTGCTCGGCGATCTCTCCTCCGAGCGCGGTGCCGTGCACGCCGCCGCCGCGCACCGGCTGCTCGGCATCATCGCCGAGGACGCCCGGGACACCGAGGCCGCCGAGGAGCACTACGTCCGCGCCCTCAGCCTGCTGGAACGCGCGGGCGCGGCCGGTGACCTCGCCGACCTGTGCCGGATGCTGGGCGATCTGCTGCGCCGCACGGGCCGGGTGGAGGCGGCACTGGACGCGTACCGGACGGGGCTGGGACACCGTACGGCGCCGGGGACGACGACGCTGGGCCCGGCACCGGCACAGCCGCCGGTGTGACGGGTGCGCCTGCGCTGGCGGGCCCGCCCCTGACGCCGGGTGCGCCCTCGATGCTGGACCTGGGGGGCGTCACACCTGGACCCGCCCCTGCTTGCGCACCTGCGTGAGCCGTTCCGCGCCCAGTTCCACCGCCGTCCAGGTGCTGTCGTCGAGGATGTCGCCGAGGCCGCCGTTGGTGACGGTCAGGGCGTCGTCGCCGACGCGGACGGCGGCCACGTCGAGGGTGAGGGTGACCGGCTCACCGCCCTCGCCCTCATCCCCTTCTCCGCCCCGGGTCAACGTGACCCGCAGGCCCTGCCGGGCATCGCCCGCCTCCGGCAGGGGCGCGTCGGCGACCGTCACCACGACCGGTTCGCGGCGCGGCCCGACCGCCTTGAACGTGCCGCAGGTGCGCGGCAGCCCCTTCAGCCACGCCAGTGCGCGGTCCACGTCGCCCGGGGGCCGGGTGCTGATCTGGTAGCGGAGCTGGGCTTCGTCGTACTCGTCGTCCAGCCCGATCGCCGCCCGCGCGGGGCTGCCGAGCAGATCATCGGCGTACAGCGCGTCGAGCAGCCGGTGGCAGTCCGGGGTGGTCGCGGTCGCCTTGAGGAACCCGTCCCGCCAGGTCGCCGCGCCCTGGGTCGGCGTCCACGGCTCCCCCAGGTCCGCGTCCGTGACCAGCGCGGCCTGGGCCTGGGCGTCGGTCAGCGCGGGGGTGGTGGCCGGTGCGGCGGGACTGGCGGAGGGCTTGGGCGCGGACGGCCGTGCCGCCGGGGCGCTGGTCAGATACGGGCGGGGCGGCGCGGTCTCCTGATACGCGCAGCCGCTCGCCACCAGCAGGATGGTCGTGCCGAGCGCGGCGCCGAGGATGAGCGGGGCGACGGGGAGCCGGACGGGCGGGACACGGTTCATCGGGGGTGCCTCCAGGGGTTCCGGTTCCTGCCCTGTGCCAGTTCCGGTTCCTGTCCACGGCACCATCACCCCCGCCCGCCCACCAGCGAGCCCGGTCCGTCCGGGTGAGGGAGGCGTCCGCCGAGGGCCGAAGGACTCCAGGGGTGTCCTACCCTCACCCCTCCACGGCCGTCAGATACAGCTCGACGTACCGCCGCACATCCACCTCCAGCGCCACATCCACCAGCGCCTGCTCCCGCTCACCCTCGTGGAGTTCGGACTCGCCGTGCCGGGTGCGCAGATCGACGATCGTCTGGCCCCGGGTGGGGCCGGGGGCGAGGGCGATCTCGACCGGGAGCCGCCGGGTGGTGAGCCCGCCCGGGTCGGCGACCGCGAGCACCGCCCCCGCGTCACCGAGCCCGCCCGCCGGGTCGTCGCCGTCGGGGTCCGGGGCGGAGGGACGGTGGGCGAGGAGTTGTCCGGCGAGCCGCGCACCCGGCTCCGCGCTGGCCCGCAACCGCCGCACGTCCTCCCCCGGCACGACGACCCGCATGAACACATCGAGCCCGTACATGGTGATCGGCACCCCGGCGGTGAGCAGGATCGCGGCGGCCTCCGGGTCGTGCCAGACATTGAACTCGGCGACGGGGGTGGCGTTCCCGGCGGCCACCGCGCCGCCCATCCACACGATCCGCTCGATGTTGCGCACGACCTCCGGGTGGGTGCGCAGCAGCAGGGCGATGTTGGTGAGCGGGGCGGTGGGGATGAGGGTGACGGGCCGGGGTGAGGCGAGGATCTCGCGCCGCAGCAGACCGATCGCGTCGATGTCGGCGGGGGTACGGGTGGGCGCGGGCAGCCCGAGATCGCCCATCCCGTCCGCCCCGTGCACATGCTGTGCCGAGCGGGCGGCCTCGATCAGCGGGCGGGCGGCGCCGCGCGCCACCGGGATGTCGGGGGCACCGGCCTGTTCGAGGACGGTGAGGGTGTTGCGCACCACCCCGTCGACGTCGGTGTTCCCGGCGACGCAGGTCACCGCCCGCAGGTCCAGGCCCGGGTGGCGGACGGCGAACAGCAGCGCGAGGGCGTCGTCGACGCCGGTGTCACAGTCGATGATCACCGGGATGGGCTGACCGGTCACGCGGACTCCTTCACTGCGGGCCCGGGCGGGCCGCTGGGCGGACTACGACATCCTGTCCCACAGCCCGGTGCCGCGTGCGGCCACCTGTGCGCCGATCCCGCGCAGCAACTCCCCTTCGGGCAACGGCTCGGACCGCCGCCCGTCCCGCAATCGCGGGGCGACCAGCCCCTCGGCTGCCTCCCGCGCGCCGATGACGGCCTGGTACGGCACCAGGTGCGCCGCCCGGATCCGGGCGCCGAGACTGCCGTCGCCGGGCCCGGCGAGTTCGGCGCGGAGCCCGAGCCGACCGGCCTCCGCCACGAGCCGCACACCCTGCTCGACCTGCCCCTCGCTCACCGGCAGCACGACGAGCTGCACCGGCGCGAGCCAGACGGGAAGGGCTCCGCCGTGCACCTCCAGCAGGTGCGCGACGGCGCGTTCGACACTGCCGATGACACTGCGGTGCACCATGACCGGCCGGTGTTTGCCGCCGTCGGCGCCGATGTAATGGAGATCGAACCGGGCGGGCTGATGAAAGTCGATCTGCACGGTGGAGAGGGTGGACTCACGTCCGGCGCGGTCGGCGATCTGGACGTCGATCTTGGGCCCGTAGAAGGCGGCCTCCCCTTCGACGGCGTCGTACGGAATCCCGTCGAGGACGGTTTCCAGCAGCGAGGTGGCCTGCCGCCAGAGCGCGGGATCGGCGACGTACTTGCCCCCTGGCCCGGGCAGCGAGAGCCGGTGCCGTACGGCGCGGATGCCGAGGTCGGTGTAGGCGCGGGCGATCAGTTCGAGTGCCGCCCTGGCCTCGGCGGCGGCCTGTTCCGGGGTGCAGAAGATGTGCGCGTCGTTGAGGGTGATGGCGCGGACCCGGGTGAGGCCGCCGAGCACGCCGGACAGCTCGGAGCGGAACATGCCGCCGATCTCGGCGATGCGCAGGGGCAGTTCGCGGTAACTGTGGGAGCGGGAGCGGTAGATCAGGGCGTGGTGCGGGCAGAGGCTGGGCCGCAGTACGAGGTCCTCGGCGCCGAGCCGCATGGGCGGGTACATGTCCTCGCTGTAGTGCGCCCAGTGCCCGGAGATCTCGTACAGCTCGCGTTTGCCGAGCACGGGTGAGTAGACATGCCGGTACCCGGCCGCGCGCTCGATCTCCCGGACGTACTCCTCCAGGGTGTGCCGGACGATCGCCCCGTCCGGGAGCCAGTAGGGGAGCCCGGCGCCGATGAGGGGGTCGGTGTCGAAGATGCCGAGCCGGCGGCCCAGGCGACGGTGATCGTGGGGGTCGGGGTGACCCTGCGGGTGCTCCTTGTCCACGTCCATGTGGGGGGCTGCGTCCATGTCGGGCTCCTGTTCCTTCGGTACGTGGAGCGAGCGCCCGGGAACGACGAAGCCCCGGGGCACTCGCCCCGGGGCTTCGGACACTGGATCAGCGGTCAGCACACCGGGACGGACTCCGGCGTCGTCGTCAGAACGGCTGGCTGAACCTGCTGCATGGTGACGACGGTACGGGGGGAGCGGGGGGTCGGCAAATGGGTTTCCGGGGGTGCGGCCGGGGTCGGGTCAGGGTTCCGGCGTCCAGCGCAAGGTCATGTCGGGCAGGCCCTCCATGTTCCGGTGGCCGTCGCTGGTGTCGAGGACCGTGAAGCCGTGGCGGTCGTAGAACGCGCGGGCGTCGGTGTTCTGCTGGAAGACGTGCAGGGACACCCCGTCGGGGCTGTGCCGTCCGACCTGGTCGAGCAGGAGGGTGCCGATGCCCCGGCGGCGGACCTCCGGTCGCAGATAGAGGTGTTCGAGCATGTCTCCGTCAAGGGCGGCATAGCCGAGGATCTCTCCGTCGCCCACCGCCACCCACGTCCGGCACGACGGCAGCAGGACATCCCCGACCCACCGGGTGACCTGGTCGTGGCTGCGCTGCTGCGGGGGCAGATACGGCATGGTCGCCACCCGGGACGTCATGTGGACGCGGGCGATCGCCGCCGCGTCGGCCGCGTCCGCGCGTCTGATGTCCGTCACGCCGGTATCGCTCACGGCAGGAACCTACCGAGCCGGCCGGCCACCCGGCAGAACAGGGCGCGGGGCGGCCGGCAAACGCGGCGCGGCGCTCGCGCGGTGGGGGGGCGGGACACCACGAGCCCGGGGGCGAGGCCCC
>NZ_JBHYUG010000016.1:114009-114348 GCF_042749375.1 Streptomyces sp. NPDC059477
CCCGGACCGGGCGTTGGCGGCGGGAACCACCTGGCCCGGGTCGTCGACCCGACCGGTGTCCGATGCCGTACCGAACGCCTCCCTGCCCTCCCCCCCCCGGGATCGCCGGGCGCCGCCGCTGTCCGCGTGTGCCTCCGGCCACAGTGCTGGAGACGGAGAGCGGGGTGCCCCTGGACCCGTCCGGCGGACGCGACCTGCGCGCCGACCGTCCGTCCGGGGCGACTCGCGCGCCGCAACCGTCGGCGGACGCGACCTGCGCGCCAGCCCTCCGGCGGACGCCACTCGCGCGCCGCAACCGATCGGCGGACGCGACCCGCGCGCCAACCCCCCGGCGGACGC
>NZ_JBHYUG010000016.1:114358-130002 GCF_042749375.1 Streptomyces sp. NPDC059477
CGCCAGCCCCGCCCCCCACCGGCGGGGCGGCCGCCCCCCGCCCCCCACCCCCCGGGGGCCCGCCGCCCGGGGCGCGCCCCAGGGGGGGGGGCGGCCGGCGGCCCCCCCCCCCTCGGCCCAACTGTTGCCTGACCGGGCTCCGTCCGGCCATGCTGTTGCGGCTGAACGCAAAGGCTCAGCTCACCGGGGGAGAGCCAGATGCTCCGCGTCCATTTCACCGATGCCGATCTGGCCCGGACCCGGATGGGTGCGGTGTCCGACCCGCTCTGGGACATCGCCATCAGCCTGCACCGGCTCCAGACCAGCCAGGGGCGCTGGGCGCACGCCGAGTGGTACCGGTCGGTGCGGGTGCGGCTGCGCGAGGAGGGGCTGGAGCGGGCCGTACGCAGGGTGCTGCTGCCGCTCTATCCCCGTGCCGCCTACTTTCCGGACTTCCTGACCCCCTACGCCGCCTCCGAAGGGCTGGACTCCGGGCTGGAGGCCGTGCTCGCGGCGCCCGAGCGGCGGGTGCGGGACGAGATCGGCAGGCTCGACCTCGTGGTCGGGGCACCCGCCTGGGCGGCCGGGCTCGGCGAACGGGCCGCCCGCGAGGACCTGGTCCGGCTGCTGCGGGCGTACCACGACACCGCCGTGGCGCCCTACGAGGATCAGGTGCACGCCCGGATCGAGGCCGAGCGGGCCGCGCGGGCGCGGGCGATCAGGGACGGCGGCGTGGAAGGGATGCTGGCCGGGCTCGGGCCATGGGCGCGCTGGGAACGGCCCGTGCTGCACACCGACTACCAGCCCTCCGTGGACCGGGATCTGCGTCTCGGCGGGCGCGGGATACTCCTCGTCCCCTCCTACTTCCTGCTTCAGCGGCCCCTCTCCTTCGCCGATCCCGGACTGCCGCCCGTGCTCGTCTACCCGCTCGTGCACGAGGCACCCGCGACTCCGGCCGCCGTCCGTGAGCGCGCCGCGCTCGCCGCGCTGCTCGGGCCCGCCCGCGCCGCCGCCCTGCGGGCCGTCGTGCACGGCGCCACCACCGGCGAGATCGCCCGCGCCGCCGGGGTGTCGCTGTCCGCCGCCAGCCGCCACGCGACGGTCCTGCGCGACGCCGGGCTGATCACCAGCAGCCGTCAGGGCCCCGCCGTGCTGCACACCCTCACCCCGGCGGGGGCGGCGGTGCTGCGGGCGGGCCGCCGCCCCGGGGCCGGATGACCCCACCGGCCCCGGCTGCGGACCCCCACCGGGCCGCTCAGCCCAGCCACGCCGTCGTGTCCGGCCCCAACCGCCCGTCGTCCGTCAGCGGACCGCTGGTCACCAGCACCTCACCGGGCGGCAGCGGTACGGGCGCGGCGGACAGGTTGGTGACACAGCGCCAGCCGTCCGTGCGGGCGAAGGACAGGACGGCGGGCGGGGTGTCCGCCGCCCAGGTCAGCGTCTCGCCCTCGGTCAGCTTGCGGCGCAGCCGCAGGGCCGTGCGGTACAGCTCCAGCGTCGAGCCCGCCACCCCGTCCTGCGCCTGCGCCGCGTACCGCCCGAACCACCCGGGCTGCGGCAGCCAGGAACCGGCCGCGCCGAAGCCGTACGACGGTCCGGCCGAGGTCCAGGGGAGCGGCACCCGGCAGCCGTCGCGGCCCTTCTGGACGTGGCCGGTCTGTTCCCAGACCGGGTCCTGGAGTACCTCCGGCGGGAGGTCGGCGACCTCGGGCAGGCCCAGTTCCTCGCTCTGGTAGAGGTACGCCGAGCCGGGCAGGGCGAGCATCAGCAGGGTGGCGGCGCGGGCGCGGCGCAGACCGGCGGCCTCGTCGACGGGCGGCCGGGTCCCGCCGGACAGGAGCCAGTCGTCGGTGCCGGTGCCGGGCGGGAGCATCAGGCGGGAGGCGTGCCGGATGACGTCGTGGTTGGACAGCACCCAGGTGGCGGAGGCGCCGGCCGCGCGGGCGGCGTCGAGGGACTCGGCGATCACCTGCCGGAGCGCGTCGGCGTCCCACGGGGTCTGGAGGTACTCGAAGTTGAAGGCCTGGCCGAGTTCGTCGGGCCGGGCGTACCGGACCCGGCGGGCGTTCGGCACCCAGGCTTCCGCGACCGCCATCCGGGGCGGACTGTAGGAGTCCAGGACGCGGCGCCAGTCGCGGTAGATCTCGTGCACCTCGTCGCGGTCGTAGAAGGGGTGGGAGCCGGGCGGGAGGTCGGTGAGGGAGGTCTCGGCGCTCAGCTCCGGATCGCCCAGGTCGCGCAGTGGATCGGCCAGGTCCTTGACGAGGGCGTGGGCGACGTCCACGCGGAAGCCGTCGACGCCCCGATCGGACCAGAAGCGCAGCGTGGTGCGGAAGTCGGCGCGGACGTCGTCGTGGTCCCAGTTCAGATCGGGCTGCTCCGGGGTGAACAGATGCAGATACCACTGGCCGTCCGGGACCCGCCGCCACGCGCTGCCACCGAAGACCGACCGCCAGTCGGTGGGCGGCAGTTCGCCGTGCGCGCCGCGTCCGTCCCGGAAGACGTACCGGTCCCGGGCCGGGGAGCCGGGCCCGGCCGCGAGCGCCTCCTGGAACCACACGTGCAGATGCGAGGTGTGGTTCGGGACGACATCCACGATCACCTTCAGCCCCAGCCGGTGCGCCTCGGCCGCCATCGCGTCGAAGTCGTCCAGGGTGCCCAGGCGGGGATCGACATCGCGGTAGTCGATGACGTCGTACCCGCCGTCGGCCAGCTCGGACGGGTAGAACGGGCTCAGCCACAGCGCGTCCACCCCGAGCGCGGCCAGGTGCCCGAGCCGTTCGGTGATCCCCTTCAGATCCCCGAGCCCGTCGCCGTCGGCGTCACCGAAACTGCGCGGATAGACCTGGTAGACGACGGCCTGCCGCCACCAGTCGGGGTTCTTCGGCGAGAGATCGGGCGGGGCGGGGACGGGGCGTGCGGTCACGCAAACTCCTCTGCGCAGCGAAGTCGGATCGGAGTGGGGAGGCCACGGTAGGAGGCCAGGGTAAGTAAGTCCGACAGAAGGGAAGTCTGTCCCGTTCGCCCGGATGACGAACCCGGACGGCCCACCCCCCGGGCGCAGGGCGGCGCGCGGCGTACGGGGTAGGACGGACAAGGTAGGACGTACGGGGTAGGGCGTACGGGGTAGGACGTACGAGGGAGGGCGTACGGGGGATCACGCCCGGCGACGGCGGATCGCGCCCGGCTACGGCACTCCCGTCCGGGAGGAACTCGTTCTGGCGTACTCCGGACCCCCTCCCCCCACCCTCCCCCCACCCTCTCCGCACCCCCCCGACCCCCCGCACCAGCCCCCTGAACTGGGCCGACACCCGTACGCCGTCACCTTCGCGCCACTTCCCCCACCCCGTCATCCCGTACGCCATTCACGCTCGGCATCCGTATGCCTACGCTGTGATGGTCTGCATGGACTGCATCGGGGGTCGCATGGGGTTCGGATTCGGTCAGCGGCGGGGCGGGCAGCTGCCGGTGGAGCTGACCAGTTTCGTCGGCCGGGGCGCGGAACTCGCGCTGATCCGGACGGCGTTGGAGCAGTCCCGGCTGGTCACGCTGGTCGGCCCCGGCGGGGTCGGCAAGAGCCGTACGGCGCTGCGGGCGGCGGGGATGGTCGCGGGCCGGTACCCGGACGGGGTGCGGCTGGTGGAGCTGTCCGCGCTGCGCGACCCGGAGCTGATCCCGGCGACCCTGGCCGGGGTGCTGGAGCTGCCGGAACAGCCGGGGATGACCCCGCTGGACGCGGTGGTGGAGCACCTGCGCGGCCGACGGCTGCTGCTGGTCCTGGACACCTGTGAGCATCTGGTGGACGCCTGCGCGATGCTCTGCGACATCCTGCTGCGCGAGGCGGGCGGGCTGAGTGTCCTCGCCACCAGCCGCCAGCCGCTGGACGTGCCCGGGGAGCACTGCGTACCGCTCGCCCCGCTGGCCAGGCAGGACGCGGCGGATCTGTTCGTGCAGCGGGCCGCAGCCGTGACCGCCGGTTTCTCCGGCACCGGCGCCGACCGGGAACGCACCCTCGCGCTGGTGGACCGGCTCGACGGCATCCCGCTCGCCCTGGAGCTGGCCGCCGTACGCCTGCGGGCGGTCCCCCTGGCCGAACTGGTCGCCCGTCTCGACCGCCGCTTCGAGGTGCTCACCGGCGGCAGGCGCACCCGGCTCACCCGGCACCAGACCCTGCGGACGGCCATCGACTGGTCCCACGACCTGTGCACCCCCGAGGAGCGCCTGCTGTGGGCCCGGCTCTCGGTGTTCGCCGGGTCCTTCGAACTGTCGGCGGCCGAACGGGTCTGCGCCGACGCCGAACTGGGCGCCGAACAGGTGGTCGAGGCGCTGATCGGCCTGGTGGACAAGTCGGTGGTCCAGCGCATCGGCGAGGACGGCGGACGCTACCGTCTGCTGGACACCATCCGCGAGTACGGCGCGGGCCGCCTGGAGCGCACGCCGGACGCCGGATCGGGCGTGCGGCAACGCCACTTCGCGCACTACGAACACCTGGTCGCCCGGTTCTGGGACGAGTTCCTGAGCCCGGCGCAGGTGGCGCTGCACCGGGCGGTGCGCGAGGAGATCGCCGACATCCGGGCCGCCCTGGAGTGGGGCTGCGCGCGGGACGACGCCCAGGCCAAGGACGCGCTGCGGCTGGCGACCCGGCTGGGCGCGTACTGGCGGGCGGCGGGCACCCTGTCCGAGGGCCGGCACTGGATCGACAAGGGCCTGACCCGCGTACCGCAGGACTGCCCCGAGCGGGCCTGGGCCCTTCAGATGACCGGCATCTTCGGTGTGTGGATGGCCGACCTGGAGACCGCGTCCGACCGTTTCCCGCGCGCCCACGAACTGGCGCTGCGGATCGGTGAGGACCGGGTGGAGCGGTCGGCCGCCGCGTATCTCGGCGCGATGACCGTGTTCGGCGGCGACGTCGAGAACGGCCTCGCCGAACTGGAGCGCAACCGGCTGCGGATCGTCGCGTCCGGCGACGGTCTCGCCATCGGGGTCATCCACTACGAGGGCGCGTTGCTGCGCGCGGTGCTCGGCGACACGGCGGGCGCCCTGGAGCTGTGCCGCACGGGTCTCGCGTATCTCGCCGGGGTCGGCGAACGCCAGTTGTACGCGTCGACGCAGAGCACCCAGGGGATGATCCTGTGGCTGAGCGGCGACCACGAGGAGGCCGAACGCTGTTTCCGGGACAGCCTGGAGGCGGCGAGCGAGATCGGCGAGGTGCTGGTGGCCGCGCTGGCCTCGCTGGGCCTGGCCTGGTGCGCCGCCGGACGCGGGCGCCCGGTGCGGGCGTGCTGGCTGCTCGGTTACGCGCAGCACGCGCGGCGCCTGGGCGGCGACCCGGTGTCCTTGCTCCCCCGGCTGCTGGAGGAGCTGGAGGCGGTGGACAAGGCGGTCCGCGCGGCCCTGGGCCCGGCGGACTTCGAACGCTGGCGGGAGGCGGGTTCGCGGATGTCGGGCCAGGAGATCCTGGAGGCCGTCCGCACGGACACGGACATCCCGGCCCCGCCCCAGCCCGCGTCCGTGCCCGGGGCCCGTTCCCCCCTCCGCTCCGCCGACTCCCTCACCCGCCGCGAACGCGAGGTCGCCGCCCTGGTCGCCCAGGGCATGTCCAACCGGGAGATCGCCGAACGCCTGGTCATCTCCAAACGCACGGTGGACGCCCACGTGGAACACATTCTGGCCAAACTCGGCATCACCTCCAGGACGGAGATCGCGGCGCTGGCAGGCCCTCGCTAGACCTACACTCCCCGGCCCCGGGTACGTACGTATGGGCCGCCCGAGCGGTAGGTGTACGGATCTTCCCCGCTCACGACCATTCCGCCACCCCCGGCACGGCAGGCTGGTCCCTGCCACCCAGGGGACGGGACGCGCGGGGCGCCGGCAGTTGGTCAACCCCCACGGCTGTCATGGCAAGGCCCCCGCACGACACCTCCCCCCGGCGGCACAGCGGGGCTGCCCCTGGTCGGCGGGGCAGCCCCGCTTTCATGTGTGGGCGTGCGCTCGGGTGCGCGGCTCACCCCACCCCTCTGCCGCCTTCGTCAAGCCGAAAGAACACGGCTTTCGAGACCGCCTTCAGCCCGCCGCGCATGGTGCTCCCCCACTGATCGGCACACGCCTCCACCAGATAGAGCCCGTGCCCACTCTCCCCATCCCTCCTGGCGGGCTGGAGCGGAAGCACCCCCGGCAGATCGTCATGCACCCACACCGTGACGGACGCCTCGGAGACCGCCACCTCCATGCGGATGAGCGGCGTACGAGTGTGCCGGTAGACGTTGGTGACGACTTCGCTGGTGCAGAGCCGTGCCGACTCGGCGAGCGCGTCGTGCCCGGTGGACCGGAGCAGCGTGGCGACGAGGTTGCGCAGTACCCCGGGGACGGTTCGGACGTTGGCTGTGGTGAGGCGGTAGGAGGTTGGCGATGTGGGGGTGGGGGGTGTGGTGGACATGGCGCTGTCTCCCAACTCGGTGGTGGCTGGGTGGTGTTGGGAGAGACGGCTTGCCGACCGCACGGCAACGCCGATTGGGTGCGGAGCTGCGAAGGATCCGGGAGCGCGCCGGTCTCACGCTCGTTGACGCCGCAGCCCAGTTGGGCACGGACCGGACGACCGTCAGCAACATCGAGTCGGGCCGCTTCGGGGTGAGCGGTGAGCACGTACGCACTTGGACCGCGCACTATGGCTGCCCCGACGCCGGATATGTCGACGGAAGAGCGCGGCAAGGGGTGGTGGGAGGACTACCGAGGCGAACTCTCTGCTGGCCTGCTCGATCTCTCCGAGCTGGAGCACCACGCCACGGCGTTACGCGCAGTGCAGATCATGCACATGCCTGGCCTGCTCCAGACCGAGGACTACGCCCGCGCCGTATTCGGTGTGGCGGTGCCGCCCTTGAGTGACATGGATCTCCGTCGACGGCTGTCGCACCGGCTCAAGCGCCGTGACGTGCTCGACCGACCGAAGGCGCCGGCCTGCACGTTCCTGATCCACGAGGCTGCTCTGCGCATGGAGTTCGGCGGCCGGAGCATCGCCCCAGCACAGCTTGCCCATCTCCATGCTCATGCGCGAGAGCGACAGCCCTGAGGTGATCGTGACGACGACCCCCGCGAAGCTCGCGGCGTTTCTGGCAGGTGTGAAGGCGGGGGAGTTCGACCATCTCGTCTAGATCACCCGCACTCCGAACGACCCCCTGCTTCCGGCGGGGGGTCGTTCGGAGTGAGTGGAGACGACCGGGTCCGATTCACCGCTCCCGTTCGACCGCCACCCCCATCGCCCCCCGCAGCTCCGCCAGCGCCCGTTCCGCACGGGCCTCCTCCACCCGCGCGCCGAGCCTCCGGCTCACGGTCGCGCTGGCCGTCAGATGCGTCACGGCGTCGGCCAGGCGGCCGGTGTCGTGTTCGGCGCGGGCCAAGTCGTAGAGGGCGTCGGCCTCTTCGCCGCCCGCCCTGATGCTGCGGGCCACCTCCAGGGCGGCGGTGTGCCAGGCGAGGGCCTGTTCGGAGCGGCCGGCGGCGCGGTGCGCCCGGCCGATGCGGTTCAGCGCGAGGGTCTCACCCCTGCGGTCGCCGACGTCCCGCAGGACGGGAAGCGTCTCGTCGTACAGCGCGAGCGCTTCGTCCGTTCTGCCCAGGACGTCCAGCACGCTCGCCAGGTTCATGGAGATCGTCGCGTGGTCGCGTTTGCTGCCCAGGCCCTCGGCCACGGAAATCGCTTCCCGGTAATACCCTTCCGCAGCCTCCGGTTCACCCATTCTCTGGTGCAGCTCCGCCACGTTGTTCAAGGCGCTGTATTGGCCGCGCGCATCGCCCAACTCCTTGAACCCCGACAGCGCGGCCGAGAAATTAGACAACGCCTCCCCGTCCTCCGCCAGATGGAGATGGGTGATGCCGAGCAGATTGCGGCTGCGCGCCACCTGCAATGCGCTGCCCGTCTCCCTGCCCATCTCCAGGGAACGCTTCTGGAGTTCCTGCGCGGACGTGTATTGGCCGGATTGCCACAGCGCGACCGACATCCGGTGGATGCTCTGGAGTTCCAGTTCCGTGTCCCCGGCCGCGCGGGCGAGATCCAGGGCCGTACGGGCGTCCGCGAGGCCCTCCTCATAGCGGGAGGCGTGGGTGTGCACCGCGCTCAGGTCGAGCAGCGCCCGCGCCAGCGCCGGGCCGTCGTTCTCGCCGCGCCAGTACGTCACCGCCCGCCGCAGTAGCGGTTCGGCCTTCGCCAGATGTCCTTCCATGTCCAGGAACCCGGCCAGCACATGTACCGCGACGGCCAGTTGACGTTCCGGGCCGTGCTCGGCGGCCCAGTCGAGGGCGTCGAGAAGATTGCCACTCTCGGTGATCAGCCATTTCTCGGCCGCGTGCGCGTCCGCCCAGGTGATCGAGGGCACGGGGGGTGGGTTGTGGCTGGTGTCCGTGGGCGGCGGCGCCACGGCCTCCGGCCGCATCCGGGAGCGGAAAGGGTACGCCAACCGGTCCGCTCGTTCAGCCTCGCGGAGGTAGTGATTCATCAGGTTCCCCACCGCCTGGCGGGCGTCCTGCGCCGAGTCCGCGTCCCCTGCCTCGATCAGCGAGCGCGCGTAGCTGCGCAGCAGATCGTGGACCTTGAACCGGTGCGGGACGGGCTCCGCGACCAGGTGGTAGGTCATCAGGTCCTCCAGTACGCGCTCGGCGGTGGCGGTCGGCAGACCGGTCAGCGCGGCCACCGCGTGCGGGCCGAACTCCACGCCCGCGTGCAGGCCGATACGCCGGAAGACCAGTTGCTGTTCGGCGTCCAGAGAACGGTAGGAACCATCGAACACCCGTGCCATCGTGCGTTCGCCGTCGCGTAGTTCGGCGATCGGCTCGCCGTCCCCGCCGCCCAGTTGCGCCAGCAGATCGGCCGTGGTCCAGGACGGGCGCGCGAGCAGCCGGCTGGCGGCGATCTCGACGGCCAGCGGAACATACCCGCACATCCGGACGATCGCGGCGATCTCCGAGGCGCTGCTCCCGGGTCGCGGCCCCAGCCGCTGGAGGAAGAGCGCGGACGCGTCCTCGGGCGAGAGCACATCGAGCGAGAGCGCCCGGACGCCCGGCAGCCCGGGTAATCGGCGTCGGCTGGTGACGATGACCGCCGTCGGGGACGCACCCGGCAGCAGCGGCTCGACCTGGTCGGAGTCGACGGCGTCGTCCAGGATCACCAGCATCCGCCGGTCCCGGGCGGCCTCCCGCCACAGGGCCACCAGTTCCTCGGTCTCGCGCGGCAGCTCCCGTACGCCCTTGCCGAGCAACCGCAGCAGTTCGGTCAGCAACCGGGCCGGAGTCGGCGGCGTACGGTCGGGTGTGTGGCCGCCCAGGTGGACGATCAGCCGCCCGTCGGGGAAGCGGTCGCGCAACTGGTGACCGACATGGACGGCCAGCGCGGACTTGCCGACGCCGCCCATCCCGTGGATCGCCTCGACCGTCACCACGGCCCCGGGCGCGTCGCCGCCGTCCTCGCGCAGGATCGCACCGAGCCGCCGCAGTTCGTCGCGTCGGCCGACCCAGGGAATGTCGCGGGGGAGGTTGTCGGGCGCGTGGCCCGCCGGGCGTACGGCAACCGGCGCACCGCCCGCTCCACCGCCATCACCCGTTCCGTTGTCACCGCGCGCACCCTGGCGGCCCGCACCCTCCCCCTCCCCGAGCCGCAGCAGCTCCCGCGCGGACGTGCCCGACAGAATCCCCTGATGGACGCGGTGCAGCCGCCGCCCGGCGTCCAGACCGATGTCGCGTACCAGCCGCTGCCGGGTGCGCTGGACCAGCCGGGTCGCCTCGGCCGTGCGATTGCTGCCGTACAGGGCGATGGCCAGCCGTTCCGCCGTGGCCTCGTCCAGCGGATGCTCCGCCACCAGCGGCAGCAGGACGGGCACGGCGTCGGTGTACCGACCGGTGCCGAGCAGGATGTCGGTCCGGGTCATGGCCGCCGTGACCCGGGTCTCGCCGAGAGCGGCCCGAAGATGCTCCGGCCAGGTCCCGGCGATCCCGGCGAGGGGTTCGCCGTGCCACAGGTCGTCCGCCTCGTCCAGCAGCCGCAGGGCGGTCCCGGTGTCGCTCTCCCGCAGCGCACGACTCTGGTGGACCCAGGCGGTGTAGCGGCGCAGGTCCACCCGGTCCGGTTCGGTGCGCAGCACGTAGGAGTTGGTGCGGCTCTCGATCGCGGGCGCCTCGCCGCCAGCGATCCGCAGGGCCGCGCGGATCCGTGACACGTGGGAGTACAGGGCCTCGCGCGGCTTGCCCGGCGGATGGTCGTCCCAGACCCGGTGGACCAGGGTGTCCACACTGACGATCCGGCCGGCGTCCCAGGCGAGCGCGGCCAGCATGATGCGGGTTTTGGTCGATCGCAGATCACCGCGGCGACCGAAGGCACGTACTTCGACCGAACCCGACAGCTGGATCTCGAACTCCACCAGCGTCCTCCCGCCGGTAGGACCGGCCCTCTGTTGGCCGGGCGGTCGAGCCTGCCATGCACCTGCCAGTTCGACCATGTCGCCGAGCAACTACGTCCAAAATCGATCGCTTGAGGGGCCGCTGAAGGGCCGTTCCGTTCGCTTCCGGCCGGGGGCGAGGAGGGGTTCCGGGGGCGGGGAGGGTCCCGGGAGGACGGACATCGACCGAGCCCGAAAGCTGGGCGAGTGGCAGGGTGCCTTCCTTGCCGGCGCTCCGGAACACGGCCGTGCGGAACAGTGGCGTTCGCCTGTTCGGGGGCCTGTGCGGTGGGGCCGTGAGGGAACTTTCCTGTGAGGGCAGACGTTGGCAGAAGGAAGAAACGCGGACAGATATGTGACGGCAGAGGCCGAGGTGGCTGGCATGGCGATGTGGGACCGGATCAAGGACCAGGCCAAGGGCCTGCAACAGCAGGCGCAGGGGGCGCGCGGCTCCAGCGGGCAGAGTGGGCATGGCGGGCAGGGCGGACACGGTGCCCCGGGCGGATTCGGCGGACATGGTGGCACAAGCTCCGGTTCGAGTGGCAGAGGCGGGTCCAAGGCCCAGCTGGTGAGCGCGCTCAAGTCGCAGCTGACCTCGCTGAAGGCTGAGCTGAAGAGCGGTGCGTACCGGGACGCGAGCATGGCGATGGCGGCCCTGGTCGCGGCGGCCGACGGCCATGTGGACCCGACCGAGCGTCAGCACGTGGAGTCGCTCATCCTGAACAACGACGTGCTGTCGAACTTCCCGCCGGAGCAGCTGCGCCAGCGTTTCAACAAGCATGTCGACGCGCTGTCCTTCGACTTCCCGCAGGGCAAGAACCAGGTCCTCCAGGTGATCGCCCAGGCCGGCAAGAAGCCGACCGAGGCCAGGGCGGTCATCCAGACCGGCTTCGTGATCGCCGGCGCCGACGGCTATGTGGCCCCGGCGGAGGAGCAGGTGCTGCGCGAGGCGTGCGGGGTGCTGGGGCTGTCGCCGCAGGAGTTCGGGCTCTGAGGGCTGGGCCCCGACAACCGGCCCGATCACCGGCCCCGATCACCGACCTCGGTCGGCGGTCGGGGCCGTCGTCGTTGCGCAGATCGCTTGGGCGCCCGGCGCCCGCTCACCGCAGTGACCGCCCGTACCGGTTACCCGGCAGTATTCGCACACCCGCCGCACACAGCGTCCCTGTCCGCCCACCCACCGCACCCGTCGCATCCGCGTACGGCGAATCTGTGCAGGAGCGTCACACAGGCTGCACACAGCGGTCCTGAGTCGTCGTTAGCGTTGCTGGCCGCTCGATCTCACGTGCGAACGTGATCAGGCCGCGGCCCCGGCCGCCGGCACGTCAACTCAGGAAGCCCGCAGATGGACTACTGCTCCTCGTGCCAACGGCATCTCAACGGCGCCCTGGTGTGCCCCGGTTGCGGCGCGTACGCGCCCGACATCGCGCCCACGGTGCCCACTCCCCTCACGGCCGCGCCCCCCGCACCGCCCGTCCCTGTCCGGCCGACGGAGGCGACCGAGCTGGCCGAGCAGACCGAACCGCCCGGCGCGATCGGGGCCACCCCCGTAGCCCCACCCCTCTCCCACGGCCGCGCCGCCCGTCGCCGCCAGCTCGCGCGGCTGAAGAAGAGCCAGCGCCGGGCCGTGCTGGCGACCGCCGTCGCGCTGGTCGGGGGCGGGCTCACCCTCTCCACCATGGACCGCGGCGGCTCGGCCGACAGCGCCCAGGCGGCCACGGCACCCGAGACAACGGCGGACATGGGCGGCGTGGACGAGCCGGTCACCGAGCCGGGCACCCCCGCCGTCCCGCCGAGCGGTGGCACGAGCGCACCCCCACGGACGACGGACCCCGCGCAGCCCACCTCACCCGGCACCCCGGCCCAGCGCACCGCCGTACCGGCCGCGGAACAGCCGGACGGCCTCCGCCCGCAGACGCAGGAGGCCGCACCCCCTCCCGCCGTGGTACCCCCGCAGCCGCAGACCACCCCACCGTCGGACGCCGTACCGGACCCGACCTCGCGGACACCCCCGGCATCGACACCACCCGCCGCACCGGCCGCACCCGCACCGGCGCCCAGTCAGCCCCCCGCCACCACCGACCCGTCCGACGACCCGTCGCTCTGCCTCCTGGTCATCTGCCTCGGCGGCTGAGGAAGCGGGTCGGGGGTCAGTCGCCCGCCTCGCGAAGAAAGGAAGCCGACGGCACGAAGAACGAGGTCCCCGTCACCGCCCGCGAGAAATCGAGGAGAGGATCGGGCCCGGCCCCGTCCGTGCCGAGGAACATCCGGCGCAGCATGGTCTCGGGGACGGCGGGATCCCGGGCGTACACGATGAAGTACGTGCCGAACTCGCCGTGTCCCGGCCGCCCGAAGGGCATCGCGGCGCGCAGCACCCGCAGTTCCGAACCGTCGGGTGCGGTGAGGGTGTTGACGTCGACGTGGGAGCCGGGGGCGTCGTCGAGTTCGAGGTTGGTGAGCTTCGTACGGCCGATGACGAGTTCCTGCTCCTCGACGCCGAGTTTGCTCCAGGCGTCCATCTCGTGCAGGTACTTCTGGACGACTACGTAGGAGCCACCGCTGAAGGCGGGGTCCTCGTCGCCGATGAGGGCGGTGTCGGCGGCGGTGTCACCGACCGGGTTCTCGGTGCCGTCGACGAAGCCCAGCAGATTGCGGGAGTCGAAGTACGCGAACGTCTGCACCTCGTCTTGGACTCGGGCCGCGTCACCGAGCCGCCGGACCAGCTCAGCGGCGAGCGCGAAGCACAGGTCGGGCCGTTCGGCACGGATGTGGAAGAGGAGGTCGCCGGGGGTGGCCGGGGCCCGGTGACGGGGGCCGGCCAGCTCCTTGAAGGGGTGCAGCGCGGCCGGGCGAGGGCTGCCGTACAGCGGCTCCCAGACGCGCGCGCCGATCCCGGCCACGCAGCTCAACCGCCCCTCGGGGTGGCCGAATCCGATCGACCGGGTCAGTCCCTCGACCGCGCCGAGCACATCACGGGCGATGCTCTCGCCGCCCGGTTCCAGCGTGAGCACCAGGAAGACGGCGGCGGCCGACGGTGGTCCCGCCACCGGCTGCGGCTCCGGTGACCTCCGTATTCGCGACGACGGCGACGAAGACGACTGCGACGAAGGCGACGACATGGCTCCCCTCTCGTTCGGGTGCGGCCCTGTCCCCGCCGCGGCACTCACCAGCGCACCGCCTCCCGCACCCGGACTCCATGCCCGTCGCCCGTTACGTCCACACCTGTCGACTTCCTTTCAACTCGCCCAGGGGCAAGGGGCATCAGCTCCCCGCCGCCCGCTCCCCGACCGGCCTCCGACGCAGCCCGGCGTCCGTCAGGGATGCCCCCGAGATCCAGCGCGGAGTGGGTGATCGGCGCGCAGTCGTCGTGGTCCCTGTTCCCCACGGACCCGGACATCATCGCGCCCAGACAGTACGCACTGACCTCTATCCCGGTACGCCCCAGCGGGCGGTAGCGCATGCTCATGGGCGGGACGGTGGGCGCTGGAGTGCGCTTCAGGGCAAGGGGGTTCCCTCCGTCCTCTCCGAGCTGCAATGCGTGTGACGGTCGGGCAAATATATGCTAGTACAGGTCATTTGCTCGATTTGGAATACCAGTATGAGAGCCCTAAAGTGTGCGCGTGCCAGGGATCAAGGAATAACGTTTCTGCGCATGCAAATGGGCGGGTTTCTGTCCCGTCATTCCCTGTTCCATGTACATGCCCATAGTCATGCTCATGCCCACCTGTACGTCGTTTCGTGAACAGAAATGCGAACGTGAAAATTAGCGACATCTTCAAGGCCGTACTGCTTGGAATATCCGGACTGGGAGTGGCCGGAGCGACATACACCTGTATTGCCTACTGGGCGGGCGAGTTCTCGTCCTACACGCACTACATGTGACGCAGCCGGAGGGGCGGCGGCCGGGACGGCCGGTCGCCCCTCTCTCACCCGCACGGCCCGCGTCCGCTCGTGCCGTCCTCCGTCCCGGGGGAAGGTGGCAGCACAGCCACTGAGGCACCCGGAGGCGAGCATGGCCCCGACAGCGGATGACGACGGCGCCGCCCCCGCGGACGACACCGGCCCCTCCGAACTGGCCGAACTGCGCTCCCGGGTCGCCGCGCTGGAGAGCGGGCGGGGCGGGGACGGCCCGCCCTCGCATCGCGGACGGTCCGCACTGGCCGCCGTACTGATCACCCTCGGCTGTCTGCTCGCCCCCCTCGCGATCGTCGCGTCCTGGGCCGCGAACGAGGTGGGGGACACCGGCCGTTACGTCGACACCGTCGCGCCGCTGGCCGACGAACCCGCCGTCCAGGACGCCGTGGCCAACCGGGTGACCGACGCGCTGATGACCCGGATCAACCTGTCCACCCTGCTCTCCGGCGTCGCGCCCACCGACCGGCCCCGCCTGGAGAAGGCCCTCGGCCGCCTCGGCGACAGTCTCGAAAGCGCCCTGCGCAGCTTCGTGCACGACAAGGCCCAGGAGGTCGCCGCCTCCGACGCCTTCCACAACCTGTGGACCCAGGCCAACCGCCGGGCCCACAGCGCCCTCGACAAGGCCCTCACCGGCAAGGGCGGCGGCGCGGTCCAGCTCACCGACGACACCGTCACCCTCGACCTCGCCCCCGTCGTCGCCCAGGTCAAACAGCGCCTGGTGGACTCGGGCCTGACCGTCGCCGCACGGATCCCCGACATCCACACCGACCTGACCCTCGTACGCTCCAAGGACATCGGCGAGGTGAAGACGTACGTACGGCTGCTCCAGCTCGCCGGTAACTGGCTCCCGGTGCTCGCCGTGCTGCTCATCGCCGCCGGCGTGCTGCTCGCGTTGCGGCGGCGGCGCGCCCTGGTCGCGGGGTGCCTGGGCGCGGCCTTCGCGGCGCTGGTGCTCGGCATCGGGCTCGATGTCTTCCGGGCCGTCTACCTCGACGCCCTCCCGGCCGGTGTCTCCGCGCCCGCCGCCGGCGCGGTCTACGACACCCTCACCCACTTCCTGCACACCATGGTCCGGATGGTGATCGCCCTGGGCGTCGTCCTCGCCCTGGCCGCCTGGCTCACCGGCCCCGGCCGCCGCGCCGGGCTGGTCCGGCGGCTGTGGAGCGGCGGCATCGGCGCGGTGCGGGGTGTCGCGCAGGGCGCGGGGATGCGGCTCGGTCCGGTGGAGCGGTTCACGCGCCGCTACCGGGTCTGGATCGGCTGGGCGCTGGTGATCGTGGCGCTGGTGGTTTATCTGGTGTGGTCGTATCCGACGGGGTGGGTGGTGGT